>JADLHI010000059.1 GCA_020848895.1 Hyphomonadaceae bacterium | reverse complement strand
CTGACGAAGGCTACACCAGCAATTTCGGTAGGCAGTGGGCTGAGTTCCGGAAGACGCAAGTCGATAGCGCGACGGGCAATACCGAATCGCGCGACCGCTTCTTCAACGGCACCGGCTGGCCGACCGACATGGCAGGCCAGATGATCCTGGAAGCCGGCTGCGGCTCGGGGCGTTTCACTGAGATCATGCTCGGCGCCGGCGCGCGGGTGATCTCGTTCGATTACAGCGTCGCCGCCGACGTGGCGCACGAATCTTTCGCCAAGAACGGCGCGACGGTTTCGCAGGCGAGCATCTATGAGATGCCATTCAAGCCGGAATCGTTCGATCGCGTGTTCTGCTATGGCGTTATTCAGCATACGCCGGACGTGAAGAAGTCATTCTTCAACCTGGTCAGCATGGTGAAGCCCGGCGGCGAGATCGCCGTCGATGTCTACGATGCGTGGAAATGGATTTTCCATTCGCGCTATCGGGTGCGCTGGTTCACCAAGCACATGGATCAAGAGAAGCTCTTGGCTTGGTGCCGCCGCATTGTGCCGGCCTACATGAAGGTGATGCCGCCGCTGCATCCGTACAATCAGATATTCTTCCCGGTGAAGGATTATCGCGGCGCCCGCCCGGGCTTCACCGAAGAGCAGCTGGTCGAGTACAGCATCCTCGACACGTTCGACATGCTGGCGCCGCAATACGATCAGCCGAAGAGCCGCGGGACGATGATGCGCTGGTGCAAGGAAGCGGGCCTGACCGACATTCACATTCAGGTCGGTGGCAACGGTCTTGAGGTTCGCGCGCGCAAGCCTGGTGTCGCCAAGCAGACGGCGAACGTCAACGAACCCGCGAAAGCTCTGCGCGCGATCGCCTAAATTCAAGCGCAATATGGAGCGCGGGCGTCCGGTTTATGGTCGCGCTTTGGGAGCGTTCACCAGGGCGTGATGGCGTCGCCGATGCGTTGGCCCCAGTTCGGACGCTGCACGGCGCTGATTTGACCGCGGCCGCCATATGAGATGCGCGCCTCGGCGATCTGCGTGTGATTGATGCGGTTGTTGGCGGTGACGTCTTCGGGGCGAATGATGCCGCTCACGGTGAGTTCACGCAGTTCGCCGTTGATGCGCACTTCCTGGCGCCCGGCGAGCACTAGGTTTCCGTTCGGCAGGCGATCGACGATCACAGCCGCGACCGTGAGTTCGATCTTTTCCTCGCGGTTGATCGCGCCTTGGCCGTTGTGGCTGCTGTCGGAATCGGCGCTGATCATGTTCGAGGGATCGAAGGCGTTGTTCAGAACCTGGCCGACGGCGGTTTCCAGGCCGAAGAAGTTGCTGACGCCGGCGGAAGTGCTGGCCGAGCGCTGACGGTTGGAGGAGTTGGAGAGTTCGGCGCTATCGTCGATCTCGATCTCGACGGTGATGATGTCGCCGATGCGCGAGGCGCGCTGATCGTTGAAGAAGCTGCGCGAGCCGGTGCGCCAAAGCGAGTTCGGCTGGCCCGGTTCGTAAACCGCGGCTTCGGGTTGCGGCATGCTTTGTTGTTGGCCGCCGGTGAGTTGGGCGGGCGTGGCGACAGGCGCGAGCTGCGGCGGCGCCAGCGAGCGGCGCGCGGCGTTGTAGGCGACGCCCGGCGCGGCAAGCGCGTCCTGCGAGAGTTCGTGCGTGTTGACGCTGGCGCAGCTGCTGGCGCCGACGGCGAGAGCGAGGAGGGCGATCGTGCGCATGTGCGTTTCCTTGCTCATGGATTGGCGCGCGCCGTGCCTTGGCCAGTGACGACGGCGTCAATAGTGCGATTGGATGAGGTGTTGAGAAGGCGTATGCCTTGGCCGACGGCGCCGTCTTCAAGCGCGCGGGCGCGCATATTGAGCGCCATGCCGGGCATTTCGTAACTCAGGTTCACAAAATCGCCGCGCCGCACCGCGGCGTCGGCGATGGTGCGCCCGCCCGTGGTTGCGGGCAGAGTCGCGCGGGCGCCGCCCGGGCGGATCATTTGCACGGCCAGCACGCCGGGCGGGGGCGTGAAGTCGAGACCGGCGGCGGAAGCCGCGGCCGCCAGCACCGACATTTGCAGCGAGCCGACTTGCCCAGGTTGCGGCGCCGGCGCGAGTGCACGGCCGGCGATGTCGGACGACACGCCGCTGAACACATCGCCCATGGTGACGGCCGGGCCGCTGGCTTCGATGCGCGGGCGCAGCGTGACGGTTTGCGCGTGCGCAAGACCGGCGGAGACGAGGAAGTAGAGGCAGATGGCGACGCAGAGACGAAGCATGACCTATCCTCCTCAGCGCAGCTGCGTGGTGGATTGGAGCATTTCGTCGGCGGCTGTGATGACGCGTGCGTTCATTTCGTAGGCGCGCTGCGCGACGATGAGCGACGAGATTTCTTCAACCGCGTTGACGTTGGAGTTTTCGAGAAAGCCTTGCATCAACGTGCCGAGACCCGGTGATCCTGGCGTTGCAGTGGTTGCCGTGCCCGAGGCGGGCGTTTCCAAGAACAGATTGTCACCGATGCCTTCAAGGCCCGCCGGATTGATGAAGCTGGCGATTTCGAGTTGGCCGATCTGTTGTGGATCGGTCTGGCCCGCGAGCGTCACTTCGACGATGCCGTCGCGCGTGATCTGGATCGCCGTCGCTTCTGCAGGCACGGTGATCGAAGGTTCGATCGGATAGCCGTCGGCGGTGACCATCTGGCCGTCGGCGTTGACGGCGAGGTTGCCGGCGCGCGTGTAACCGGTTTGCCCGGACGGCATCGTGACTTGGAAATAGCCGCGGCCATTGATGGCGATGTCGTACGGGTTGCCGGTGGAGGAGATGCCGCCTTGTTCGGTGATGCGTCCCACCGCATCGGCGCGCACGCCGACGCCGAGTTGGATGCCGAGCGGCAACACGCCGCCGGAGGCTGACGAGGTTGCGCCGGGGCGCTCCAGGTTCTGGTAGAGCATATCCTGGAATTCGGCGCGCTGACGCTTGTACGCTGTCGTGTTCATGTTCGCGATGTTGTGCGAAATGACGTCGACGTTCAGCTGTTGCGCCTGCATGCCGCTGGCGGCGATCGATAGTGCGCGCATGTGGGACTAGTTCCTATCTACCAAGTTGTTGGATCGCGCGCTGACGCAGTTCATCCGCACCCGAAACCATTTTGGCTGCGGATTGATACGCGCGCGAAATTTCCATGAGCCTCGTAAGCTCGATCACCGGGCGAACGTTCGAGCCTTCGATGGCGCCTTGCAGCACCACCCCTGCGAACTCACCCGGCGCTTGACCTGACGCGTCCCAAAGGTTGTCCCCGACCTTTGAGAGCGCGCCTGGCGCGGCGAAAGACGCCACACCGATGCGGCCGGCTTCGACACCGGCCACGCGTATTGCGCCGTCGCGGCCGATCGTTGGGCTTTCGCCCTGCGGATCGAGCACGATCGGCGCCCCCCCGGAGGAAAGCACCGCATGACCATCGCTGGTCATCAGTCGTCCATCCCCCGATATCGTCAACGCGCCATCGCGCGTGTACATTGTGGACCCGCCAGGGCCCTGAACCATGAAAAAGCCGTCGCCTTCGAGCGCGACGTCGAGCGGATTGCCCGTCATTTCGATCGGGCCTTGCTCCATGTAATGGACGATGCCGATGTCGCGCACGAAGCGGATGTCTTCGGGATCCGCGTCAGCGTGCGCGCTGGTCTGATCTGCTTCTTCGAGCAGCAGCGCATCGGCCTTGAAGCCGTTCGTGGAAACGTTGGCGAGATTGTTGGCGGCTACGTCCATACGCCGTTGCATGACGCGCTGCGTCTGCAGGCCGAGCATGAGGGCGTTATCCATGGCGGTTAACCACGCAAGCTCCGTGCCAATGCTTAATGGCTTTGTTTTCAAGGCTTGCGCGGGTGCGTCTTGGTGAATGGCGGGCGCGTTCTGCCGGGTAGGCGGCAAGTTTTGCCGGTTATTGAGAGCTTCTTAACCACGTCAGCCCAGGAAGGATGCGGGTTAACGCGCGAGCGATTCACGTATGTTCGGCAAAGGCAAGAAAAAGAAGAAGGGCGACAAGCCGGAGGCTGAAGAGGCCGAGGGCGCTGCGCCTCCCGCGGAGGGCGCTGAAGGCGCCGAAGGGGCCGAGGGCGAAGCGCCTGCCAAGAAGAAGATGTCGGGCAAGACGCTCATCCTCTTCATTGTTCTGCCCGCGGTGTTGGTGCTTGGCGGCGGCGGCGCGGCGGCGTTCCTGCTGCTGGGCGGCGGTGGCGGCGAACAGCACGCCGAAGCCAATGCGGGTCACGGCAAGGAAAAGGGCGGTCACGGCGAGGAAGAGGGCGCCGGCGAAGCTGTGCCAGGCCCGAACGGCACCACCATCATGCGCGGCGATGACGTGGTGTTCGTGACGTTGCCGGAAATGCTGGTGAACATCCAAGGTCCGGAGGGGCGTCCGGCGTACTTGAAGCTGAAGCTGACGCTGGAAGCACCTGACGACGAGACGGTTGCGGCGCTCGGCGAGCACGTTCCGCGCGTGACCGATCAATTCAACGGTTTCTTGCGCGAGATGCGCACCGATGACCTCTCCGGTTCGGCCGGCGCTTATCGTTTGCGCCTGGAACTGTTGCGGCGCGTGAACCTGGTGATCGCGCCGATGCAGATCAACGCGGTGCTCATCGAAGAGATGCTGGTGCAATAATGAGCGCCGAACCAGCCGCGGCTGACGACAAGGACTGGTCGACCGGCGAAGCCGCCAACGATGGCGGCGGCGAAGGCAATGAACGCATCCTCAACCAGGACGAGATCGATAGCCTTCTGGGGTTTGGTCTCGGTGAAGAGGACAATTCCAGCCGCACCGGTGTGCGCGCAATCATCAATTCGGCGCTGGTCTCGTATGAGCGCCTGCCGATGCTGGAAATCGTCTTCGACCGCTTGGTGCGGTTGATGACGACGAGCTTGCGTAACTTCACCAGCGACAACGTCGAAGTCAGTCTCGATCAGATCAGCTCTATTCGCTTTGGCGATTATCTGAACTCGATTCCGCTGCCGGCGATTATTGCCGTGTTTCGGGCGCAGCAGCTGGACAATTTCGGTCTGGCGACGGTCGACTCGTCGTTGCTCTATTCAATCGTCGATGTGCTGCTTGGCGGCCGGCGCGGGGCAGCGGCGACGCGGGTTGAAGGCCGGCCCTACACCACGATCGAGCGCACCTTGGTGACGCGCATGATCGAAGTCGTGCTGAACGATGCGCGCCAGGCGTTCGCGCCGCTGACGGAAGTTGATTTCACGCTCGACCGGATCGAGACCAATCCACGCTTCGCGGCCATCGCGCGTCCGCCGAATGCGGCGATCATCGTCAAGCTGCGCATCGACATGGAAGACCGCGGCGGCAAGCTTGAACTGCTGTTGCCGTACGCAACCCTCGAGCCCATTCGTAAGATGCTGCTGCAGCAATTCATGGGTGAGAAGTTTGGCCGCGACAACATCTGGGAGGGCCACCTCGCCAGCGAATTGTGGGCGACCAAGCTCGAAGTGCGGGCTGTGCTCGACGAGCACAAAGAGCCGCTGCGCAAGATTCTAGATCTCAAGGTCGGCGACACGCTGATGCTGGATGCGCCGCCGGATTCACAGGTGGCGCTGAAATGCGGCGCTGTCGATCTCAGCGTCGGGCGCGTCGGTCGCATGGGGCACAGTCTTGCGGTGCGCGTCGAAAAACCAATCAGCGTGGCCATGCAACAGGCCGTGATGAAACTAGGAGGCGGCAAATGAGCCCCATCACTCTGGTACTCGAAGGTCTGCTGGCGGTGATGCTGGCGGCGTGTCTGTTCTATTTCTGGCGCCTCGATCAGAAGCTCGGCGCGTTGCGCAGCGGCCAAGATGGCGCGCTCCGCGCCGCCGCGGAACTGGCGCAAGCCACGTCTCAAGCCGAAGCGGCGGTGCGCGCGATGCGCTCGACAGCGCAAGACGCCGGGCGCGATCTGCAAGCGCGGATCAACGATGCGCGCGCGACGGCCGATCGTTTGGGCCTGGGCGCGGGGCGCATGCGCTCTTCAGCTGACGTCGGCGCAGTTCGCGGCAGGATGTGATGGCCAACAAGCAACCGGCGAAGAAGGCGGCAGCGTCTGTCCGGCTGATGCCGGCGGTGATGGTGACCGTCGCCGCTGTGCTTGGGCTAAAGGCCGTCGCGATGGCGGAGGGCGTCGCCGAGACGGTGTCCGACGCGGGCCATGCGCAGACAACAGAGGCCGCGCCGGCAACGCCCGGCGCGGCGGTTGGCGCCGCTGCAGGCGCGACGGCGGCGCAATGCACGGCGCCGTCGCTGGCGGAGATGGCTGGCTTGAGCCAAGCCGAAGTGCAAGTGCTGCAAGCGCTCGGCACACGCCGCCAGGAACTCGACGCGCGCGGCGAGGCGATTGAAACCCAGGACGGGCTCATGCTCGCGGCGGAGCAGCGGCTCAACGAACGGCTTGCGGAGTTGCGCACGCTGGAGACGCACGTGAACGATTTGCTGGGGCAGCTGGATGAAGCGCAGGAGCAGCGTCTGCGCAGTCTGGTCGATGTTTACACACGCATGCGGGCGAAGGATGCGGCGGCGGTGTTCGACGGCCTCGACGACGACGTTCTGGTGCAGGTGGCGAGCCGCATGCGCGAGGCAAATCTCGCCGAGGTGATGGGGCGGATGGACCCGACGCGCGCCCGCGCGCTGACGCAAATGCTGGCCGATCGCGCAAGGCCGCCCACCGACGGCGCAAGTCTCGTGAACCGGGCGCGCGGCAATGCGCCGGCAACTCCCTAAACCAGCGCTTAACCGCAGTCGGAGAACTTAAAGCACGCTTAACGCATGAAGGTCTTGCGCTCTCCGATCGCGATCGCGGCAGCCGCCGTGATAGCTGCGCCGCCCGCGGTGGCGCAGCCTATGCCGCTGACACCGCAAGCGCAGGAAACACACGCCGAAGCGCAAACGGCGCCGCCGCCACCCGCCGCAACAACGACAGCGCCGGCGCCGACCACGACGGCGCATGAAGAGCCTGTCGATTTGCGCGGACCGAGCGGCCCGCTGCCGAGCGCGATCGATGTCGCGTTGACGGCGCCGCCATCGCCGCCGCCTCCACCTGCGGCGGCGCCATCGCCTCCAGCGCCCCCGCCATCACCGCCGCCGCCACCACCTCCACCGCCGCCACCGCCGCGGATGGTGGCTGTCCCGGACGCGACGGTGACTGTCGGCGTGCAGCCCGATTACACGCGCCTGGCGTTTCGCTTCGTGGGTCCAACCACGGTGACGCCGCTGCAGCAGGGCAGCCGCCTCGATCTGCGTTTCTCGCGCGCGGCGGATATCGACATCGCCGAGTTGCGCGCATCGCCACCGCGCTTCGTGCGCGAAATTCGCCGCGTGAGCGCAGTGGGCGCACCAGTGCGTTTGCAGCTGACGCTCGACGCAGGCGTGCGGCAGCGTCACTTCGTCGATGGCGATCGCGTTGTGCTCGATTTGCTGCCGCCAGAAGGTGGTGTCGAGCAAACGACCGGCGCCGATGGCCAGCGCAGCAACGCGCCCGCGCCCGCGCGTCCGCCGGTGACCGGCACGGGACGCGTGCAATTGGTCGAGAATGCCAACGATACGCGCATCACCGTGACGTGGCCCGCGGCGGCGCGTGCGGCGGCGTTCCGTCGCGGCGAAGCGATCTGGCTGGTGTTCGATGCGTCGGGGCGCATGGATTTGAGCGGCGTCAACCGCGTTGGGCCGCGTCACCAGGATATTCAGATCGTTCAAGGGCAGGGCATTATCGGTCTGCGCGTTCCGGCGCCGCCGGAGGTGCAGGTTTCGGCGAGCGCCGATGACAATGCATGGACGTTCACGCTCTCGGCCCGCGCCACGCCGGCTCAGGCCGCGCCGCTGGCGCGCGAAATCAACGCGGACGGGCGTGGCCGGATGACGGTGCGTTTCGGCCGCGAAGGGGTTGTGCGCTGGATCAACGATCCCGAGATCGGCGATCGCATCGCGGTGGCGATGTTGGGCGGGCCGGCGCGCGGCGTCGATACGCGCCGGGCGACGCTTGAAGCGGCGATACTGCCGGCCGCGCACGGCGCCGTTGTGGAGCCGCGCGCCGACGATGTGTCCGCCACCTACACCGACGGCGTGCTGACGGTCTCGCGCGGCGAAGGCTTGATCGCGGCGGCTGCGCCCGATCAATCGCAACTCGCCGCCGATGTCAGCGCGGCGATGATGGCCGACGAGCTTGGCGGCGCGCCGATGCATGCCGAAGGCGCGAACAATCTGGTGCAAGTGCGCCAGCGCATCGATGAACTGACACGCCGCGCCGCCGAAGAAGGCGTGCAAGAAGGCGCGCCCGTCGAAGCGCGCATGGCGCTGGCGCG
>JADLHI010000058.1 GCA_020848895.1 Hyphomonadaceae bacterium | reverse complement strand
TTCGCGGCGACCCTCCCCAACGAGGGGAGGGTAGGCGTAACCCGCAAGCGCCTTACCAACCCCCGCAATCATCTAACTCGCCGCGCGCCGCGAAAACGTCAGCAACAGAATCCGCGACGGATCAGCCCCGTTCGCAACCAGGTGCGCCACGCGGCACGACAACGTCTTCGTCTTCCCCGACCCCGCACCCGCAATCACCAGCAACGGCTCGAGCCCATGCTCCACCGCCGCCCGCTGCTCCGCGTTCAGATCGTCAAAAGTTGCGCTATTGATTCGCGACATGCGCCGAAGCTGCAGCGTTTCGCCTTTGTTCGCAACGCGGGGACTTCAGAGTTCAGCGCTTGCAGCAAACGAGAAGTTCGTAACGCGTATGTTCTCAGGCCAGAACTTCACTGAGAACGCCATTGTTGTCTTCTGAGTCACCTCTGCATGAACGCCGTCGGGTAAGTCGCCGAACGTGATGTCCGGTGGAATACGCATCACGCTCCCCAGCAGAACCACAAAGGTATTCCAACCCTTCTCGATGATGACAGGCGTCTTCGGCCCAGCGTAAGGCGGCACATATTGTCGTATTTGCTTGAGCACCAAGCGGGCCGCCTCCACTTTGTCAGACATCCCTGACATCGCGTCGGCGTCGGGCCGCACTGCGATGCTTGCCATCAACTCGTCATACTGGTTCGCGAGGCGAGCAACAATCGCCGCTGTATCCGCTTGGCCCTTCACCGCTCCTTGGTAGTCGCCGACGGCGCGAAGAAGTGGGTCCAGATGCGCACGTGGAACGGCCTCTCCTTTGGCATCGGCCTCAGCCATCCAAAATGGAGACAACAAGAGCCGAAAGCACACGACACCGCCAAAAACCCAAAGCGGGAGCTGCCACAAGAGAGGCGTTATTTCGCGACCGACATTAGGCCAGTAGTGAGCGGCAACGCCCACAATTGCGCTTACGACGGCGCTGATCAAATCGGCGCTTCCAAGCGAGTGATTCAGCGCGGTCTTGAGCCAACGCCAGTAGTATGAACGCCAGTGCATAAAGCCACTATAGAGTGAGTCCCGCGTAGGCTTGACCCCATGATCTCCCCAAACGGCATCGCCCACATCCAGCTCACCGTCCGCGACGTCGCCGCGTCGCGCCCGTTCTATCACAAGCTGCTGCACGAAACCTTCGGCATGGCGATTCAGTACGACGTGCCCGGCCAGATCTTCTACTGCATCGGCGCGCGCACCGGCGTGCTCATCCGCAACGCGGCGGACGAACACAAAGACACGCCGTTCGATCAATGGCGCGTCGGCCTGCATCATTTCTGCTTCCGCCTCCGCTCGCGCGAAGACGTCGACGGGCTCGCCGCCGCAATGCAAGAGTTCGGCGCCACCATCATCCGCACCGGCGAAGAAGGCCCCTGGGCGCCCGGCTATTACTCCACTCTCTTCGAAGACCCAGACGGCATTCGCATCGAAGCCCTCTTCATCCCCGGCAGCGGAAACCTGGATCGCATCAGGGACAAACCGCTCGCGCCGGTTGGGTGATTGCATCTGGACCGCCGGCGCCCTCGCCGGCACAGAGGTTCCGCTTGCGAACATGGCGCCAGCTTAAGCAGCGATGCCGGCGAGGGCGCCGGCGGTCCAGACTTAAGCCCCCTCCAGCGCCTCGCTCGCCTCGATCCAGCTTGCCTCAGCCTTCGCCAACGCCGTCGCCGCGTGCGCGCGTTCTTTCAGCAACGACTCCCCACGCTTCTGATCCTTCGTGAACAACTCGGGATCGGCCAAAGCCGCATCGATGCGCGCCAGCGCAGCGTTCGCCTGCTCGATCTCCTTCTCCGCCGCCTCGAGCTTGCGCGTCAGCGTATACTTCGAGTGTTTCGGCTTCGCGTCCGTGTGCGCCACCGCCGCCATCGCGCTCGGCTTGTCACCTTCAACCACCGGCCGGTCCGCCGCCGCGACGAGCTTGCGATAATCTTCGAGGTCGCCGTCATACTGGCGCGCACGGCCATGATAGACGAGCCACAGCCGGTCCGCGCACGCTTCCGCCAGATAGATATCGTGCGTGATCAACAGCACGGCGCCTTCGTATTCGTTGATCGCGTGGATCAGCGCTTCGCGGCTATCGATGTCCAAGTGCGATGTCGGCTCGTCGAGGATCAGCACATGCGGCTTCTGGTGCGCCATCAAGCCCAGCAGCAAGCGCACTTTCTCACCGCCCGAGAGCTTCTCGACTTTCGTGTCGATCTTCTCGACGCCAAACCCCATGCGCGCCGCCAGTGAGCGCAGCTTCGGCGGCGCCCAATCCGGCTCCAGATCGCGCACGTGCTCCAGCACCGTCTCGCCCGCGCGCAATTCGTCGAGCTGATCCTGGCTGAAATAGCCCATCACCGCTTTGCCCGACGCCACGCGCTTGCCCGAGAGCAACGCCAGCCGCGCCGCGATCGACTTCACAAGCGTCGTCTTGCCCTGCCCGTTCGGCCCGATGACCACGATGCGGTCGTCGTGATCGAGGCGAAGCGACACCTTCTTCAGAACCGGCTTGCCGGCGACATAACCCAGATCGCACTCATCCAGCACCACGAGCGGCGAAGCCAGCTGCACCGGGTCTTCGAAATGAAACGGGATCGTCCGCTCTTCGAGCGGCACGGCGATATCCTGCATCTTTTCGAGCTGTTTGATCCGGCTCTGCGCTTGCGCCGCTTTCGACGCCTTGGCGCGGAAACGATCGATGAACTTCTGCAGGTGCGCCTTTTGCGCGTCCTGCTTGGCCTTCATCCCCACCGCGAGCGCCATGCGCTCAGCCTTCTTCTTCAGATACGCATCGTACCCGCCGACAAAGACTTCGAGCTTCTTATCGTCCAGCGCCAGAATGTGCGTGACCGACCGGTTCAGCATTTCGCGATCGTGACTGACGCAGATCACTGTGTGCGGATAGTCGCGCAGATATTCCTCGAGCCAAGCCGCGCCTTCGAGATCGAGATAGTTCGTCGGCTCGTCGAGGATGAGCAGATCCGGCGCCGAGAACAGCACGCCCGCCAACGCCGCGCGCATGCGCCAACCGCCGGAGAACTCGCGCGCCGGTCGCCGCAAGTCTTCCTGTTCAAAGCCAAGACCAACCATGATCGCGCTCGCGCGCGCTTCACCGGAATAGCCATCAATCTCCGCCAGCCGCATATGAATGTCAGCAATGCGCTGGGGATCTTCCGCCGTCTCCGCTTCCTTGAGCAACGACGTCATCTCTTCATCAGCCGCCATCACCAGATCGAGCAGCGGCGTATCCACCTGCGGCGCTTCCTGCGCCACGAACCCCATGCGCGCCCCGCGCCGGATGCGGATCGACGCGTTCGCCTTGCCGACCTCATCGCGGATCAGCGTCAGCAGCGTCGACTTGCCCGTACCGTTGCGGCCGACGAGGCCGACTTTCCAGCCCTCGGCGATGAACGCATTGGCGTTCTCAAACAACGGCCGCGGGCCGAAGCGAAAGGTGAGGTCCGAAATCTCAAGCATGGGAGGGCCGCGTTAGAGCCGTCCTGGCCCCGCGATGCAAG
>JADLHI010000057.1 GCA_020848895.1 Hyphomonadaceae bacterium | reverse complement strand
GCGCCTTCATCACTGACCCAACTCATCAGATGCCCGGCACGACGATGCCATCACCGGGAATCTCGTGGGCGATGGCGCCTCAGATCGTCGACTATCTGCGCACGACAACTTCTGCGGACGCCCCCCCCTGAATGATCTGAATGGGCCAAGTCGCGTCGCGGCGCCGATTTCATCGAGCGGCCAGGTCGATCCGATCACGCCGTTGGCCCCCTGCCCCGTGCAGCGGCTCGCCGTCGCCGATAGCCGTCATTCGTGAGAAGTCATTGTTCGTCGTACGCGACGAGCAGACTATTCGTCGCCGCGGCAGGCGCCTTCGTACGTTCCTTCGATATGGATCTGCATCCCGCCGGACATACCCGCACCCGTCATCGCCACGTCTGCAACGTAGTTGTTTCGCAGGTCGCCGTTCAGGACGGTACGGATGTGGCCGCCACCGTCTTCGCCGGTGCAGTCGGCTTCATAGACCAAGCCCTCGGCAGTGCGCTGGAAGCCATTCGCCGAAGTGCATTGAGAATTCGGTTCACTGGCCATTTGGTTTAGGTCTGTCGTCGTTATGCAGTCCACCTCCGTCGTCTGATCGCCCATCACGGTCATAACTTTGCGCCACCGCCCAAGCCGCATCTGCGATCCGGGGGACGAGGCTGCTGCCGAGGCCGATGTTTCCTGCCCAGGCCCCTCGGCAGTGGTGGAGGCCGGCGGCGAACAGGCGGCGAGCGTAACGGCGATGAAAGACAACAAGAGTGCGCGCATGATGGTTCTCCTCTCCTGCGCGGACCCTAGTCTTTCTCGGCGCCGTTTGAAACACGATCCGCTTCGGGCCAAGCCGCGTCGCCGCGCCGATTTCACGGGGCGGCCGGCGAGATCCAAAGCTGCCGGAGGAAAAGACTGAGAGAAACTGACGGGTCTCGCCGGTTGCGGTCTACAACCGTCACCAGTGCATGTTGGCTTTGCGATGCATTTCGGAGCCAGAAGGCGCGTGCCCACAGGAACGTAGCGCACGTTGCGCCACAGCATTTCAGAAGCCGACGTTGGGAAGGGCACGCCCAAGACGGACGCTTCAATTCAAGATCTTGAGTATGGCGTCAGCGGCCAGAATGGCGCCCGCCACAACGAAAGCCCCCAGCATTGTCAGACCCATCCGGGCGGTCGTGGGTTCTCCTTCGCTGAGCCCTGAGAGCAACGACAGCGAACCGAGCACCATGATCATGGCGCCAAGCGCCAACAGGCCCGAACCGTCGTGCAGTGGCGCCACGAAGGAAAGTCCGGCGCCCAGGAGAAGCGCAACGCTGCAGAAAAGTAGAACATAGGGCATGATGTAGAAGGGGCCGAAAGGCTCACGATTGATCGGCTTCTCAAATAGATTTCCCAGGTGAACCGCCGCCTCACTGAAAAGCAGTATGACGCCTATCGGTAGCGCTGCGACCAGCCCCTGATCCCACCATCGATCATCTAAAGGTATAACGCCCGCCACCACCACCCCCACAACAGCACCCAGCCCGACCGCGAGCGGCTCGATGATATCGCCGCCGGACTTCGGTCGCCAAACTTGTCGAGCGATGCTCGTCGCAGGAATCAGCGCGAGCAATAGAAGTGGGCGCCAATGCGGCTGCAGCTCGATGGTCCATCCAAATAGTCCGTTCAACTGCGCAATCAGCGGTCCAAGCACTGGTTCTAGCGCGGCGCCAATCTGGTTCGCGATGTCATTGTAGCCGTCCACGATCCACTGCAGCGCATCGATGTAGCGATGCTCGAACACCATCTGGAGCAAGACAAGGATAGACGGCGCGTTTACGAGCGAAGTGAACACGCCCCAGAACCAACCGAGATCATCGATGGCCTGCTTCAGGGTAAGCGGCTTTGACATAGGACTGATCCGGTCCGAATCTCATCCCTACCACAAGAGTGACCGCCTCGGGCCAACCAGCAGCGTAGCAACAGTTTCAGCGAACGGCGTGGCCGATTCAATCTTGCCGTTGATGCCCCGCCCTATTCGTCGGCTTGCCCTCGCCGACAGCGGACATTCGTCATCAACCCGCCAACGTTTCCTCTAAGGTCTCACTTGGAAGCGAACATGCCCGACTGGACGGCCGAGGAGATCATCTTCGGCATTCTCTACATGGCGTTGGGCACATTCCGCGCCGCCGGCGCGGTTTTCGCCGCGGTGCCGCTGGCGCTCGCGGGCGGGGTCTACACCCTCTTCCTGAGAGGCATGCCGTTTTCGATCTCAGCCGCCGCCGGCTTCATCTGCTTGGCGGGTGTGGCGGTGCTGAACGGTCTTGTTGTCATGACGAGCATCAACAGACGTCTCGATCTCGGCATGCCAATCGACGAGGCGATCCGCGTCGGCATGATCGAGAAGTTCCGCGCTGTCTTGATGACCGGCATCGTGCCTGCGATCGGTTTCGTCCCGGTGGCGATCGCCCATGGCACCGGCGCAGAGGTGCAAAAGCCGCTCGCTACGGTCGTCATCGGCGGGCTCATCACGGCTACGCTGCTGACGCTCTTTGTGCTTCCTGCGATCTGCCGGTTGATGCTGAAGAGCGGCCATCAGTTACGCGAAGGCGAGATGCCATCACCCGCTCACCGGGCGCAACCCAGGCGCAGGCCGAATAATCCTCCCGCCTCCGCTCCCGCTGCAACCAGACGCAGAGGGAGTACCCAAGGATGCGAGGAGAATAGAGACACCGCCAATGGCTACCACCACAATAGACGTAGCCGGACTGCGGATCGAAGCTCCTCACCCAGAACATGTGGCGCTCACGCGACGCATTCACGCTCGACGCTGTTCGCTCGCCGATGATGGTTTCTAGGTGGCGACGACTCATTGACCACGTCGATAGCGTGAGCCTTCTGTTCTACGACGTTGCTCGACACGATCAAGGCGCCTTGCCAATGCTGACCGCGGCCGCCACGACGAGATCGGCCCATGGTCAATCAACTTGATCACGCCGGCATGTCCATTTTCGCCCTTGTCTCGGAAGATCGGGCGCCAACTGCGCCGCCATCTCAACATTCCTCATCCTCGCAAGATCGAAGAAGCTTGGCGCGTGTCGCGTCCTACGCCCTGATCTTTCTCCTTGTTCCCGGCGCGACCTGGTTTCGCCGCGACGCATTCAGCGTCGCTTGCAGCTCTGGCCGTTATCAAAGCCATACTTGATTTGCATCATTGATCACCGGGCACGGTCCCGTTTCCGCTTCAAACTAGCGAGCTTGATAGGACGCTGGGAAAGCCCGCCGGAGGACCGGGATGCCTGCACTGAACCGATCACATATACTGCGGGGGAAGGCATACGGCAGCGTTGCGGGCCTCTATCCGGGCTATTTCGCCTTCGTTATGGCGACCGGCATCATCTCCAATGCCCTTTTTCTTGAGCATCAACGATTTCTCTCGGAGATCCTGTTTATTCTCAACATTGTCGCCTATTTGCTGCTTTGGCTCTTGACCGGTTTGCGCATTCTGGTCGCGCGCATGGCAATTTGGGCCGACATAACAAGTCCCAAGCTCGTCTTTGCCTTCTTTACCGCGGTTGCCGCCACTGACGTTTTGGGCGTGGGCATGAACCTGCGAGGCTGGAGCGATGCGGCGACGGCGATGTGGACTTTTGCGCTCATTCTCTGGGTGGGGCTCATCTATTTTTCGTTTGGCGTTCTCACCTTTCTCAATACGGCGCACGGGGCGAATGTCGTCCATGGGGGATGGCTGATCGCCATCGTCGGCACCGAATCGCTAGTGATTCTGGGCGCGGCCATCGCCCCCAATTTCGGCGCATACCAGCAGAGCGTGCTTGTGCTCATTCACATGTTCTGGGGCATCGGCCTTGCCCTCTACGGTATATTCGTCACCTTGTTCGCCTATCGCATCTTTTTCTTTGACATCGAGCCGGACGACGTGAGCCCGCTCATTTGGGTGGTGATGGGCGCGGCGGCAATCAGTACCAATGCCGGATCTGTGCTCATCTTGACCGATACCGGCATCGCATTTCTTGAATCTATGCGACCGTTCATAGACGGGGTGACGCTCATCATGTGGGCTTGGGCGACTTGGTGGATTCCACTGCTTATGCTATTCGGTTTCTGGAAGCATGGGGTCCGCCGCGCGCCCATCACTTACACGCCAATGCTTTGGAGTCTCGTGTTTCCGCTCGGCATGTACGCGTTGGCGAGCCTACGCCTTGCCCTAGCTGCTGATTTCGCGCCGTTGCGGCTCATTTCTGGCGCGATGGTATGGGTGGCGCTAGGCGCGTGGGCACTGACCGCCGCAGGGCTCATAGTTTCCGTGTGGCGCGACATGCGCAGCGTCGAGGGCCTCAAGACCTGAAGAGTTGCGGTAGAAGATCAAGCTCCAGAAAGCCGAGCACCATGACGGCGTTGCCAGCCCATACGACGGTCGAGAGGCGTGCAAAGAAACGCCAGTGCGATTTCGCGCGCTCAGCGCAACGCCAGACCGCCGTAAGGACCCAGGCGGTGTAGAACATGAGCGCGACAAGCAGCGCCTGCTCCATCCAGAGCCACCGTTCGCTGAGCGCGTTAAGCAACAACAATGCCAGCACGAAGCTGGTGAGAACCCCATACCCCCA
The DNA here is from genome assembly GCA_020848895.1 of Hyphomonadaceae bacterium. GTDB lineage: Bacteria > Pseudomonadota > Alphaproteobacteria > Caulobacterales > Aquidulcibacteraceae > Vitreimonas. The sequence continues at coordinate 28,747 of JADLHI010000057.1, read as the reverse complement.
ATAGACTTTCCATAGCGCCATCTGTCCGCGCCAGGCGCCTAGCTCCGGAGCGAAAAATACTAAAAGCGAGCGCACGGACCAAACCTTGATATGGCGAGAACGACAGCCTAACGCAGCGAGGCCGCGAGGCAAGGTGGGGTGCGCAAGGCTGGACTTGGGCTAGGTGCGCTCCCCGCCTTTTCATGTTTTGTCACTTGACGAGGGGGTCGCCGGGCGGCTTCGCAAGCCGCGCCAGCACCACTTCGGTGATACGTTCACAGCGCCGACCGAGGAATGGGAAGGCGTCGCCAAGCGTCGTGGCGAACGATGTGTTGAGCGTCGCGCGCAACTGGCGACGCGCCCGATGCAGCCGGGTTTTCACGGTCTCTTCGCGTATATCCAGCATCGCCGCCGTCTCGGCCACGCTGCAATCCTCAATGTCGCGCAGGATGAACACGGTGCGAAAGTCATGGGGTAGCTCGTCCACGGCTCTCTCGATGACGCGCCGGACCTGCATGCGCGCGACATCTTCTTCGGGATTGGCGGAGGCATCCGCGTTAGGGAACATAATGACGTGCGCTCCCATACTCTGAACCGCCTCGACCTCTTCGACGGCGACCTCGTTGCGCCGCTTGCGTAAGCGGCCATTGGCTTCGTTGACGACGATGCGCGTCAACCACGTGAATATGCTCGCGTCGCCGCGAAAGTGCGCCAAGCCAGTGAAGGCGCGAACATAGGCTTCCTGCAACACGTCCTCGGCTTCGGCCTCGTCGCGCACTATGCCGCGTGCGACCCTGAACAGCCGCTGGTTGCCCCGCTGCATGATGGCGCGAAAAGCGCCGTGTTCGCCTCCACGCGCCCGGCGCACCAGATCCGCTTCCGCCATTATTGCAAAGTCGGGGCGTGCGACGTCTTGGGCGGACATGGCTCTCTCCTGGTCTCCACCCTATCTGATGCGCCAGCCGCAGCAAGGTTCCTGGCCGCTCAGCCATCGGCCTGCCGCAACAAGTTCAGCACTTCGTCCCGCGACGGCGCGGCGGTGACGTTCGTGCGGCCAGCTTTGCGGCATGCTTACCCGCGCCGCGCGACGACGTGCAGGCGCGCTCGGCCTCGACGATCGCCGTCACGCAAGAGTGGACCTTCAGATCAGGCGCACTACTAAGCAGGCATGCGCGTTTCCGATCTCGGCCGTTGGTACGACTGTCGCGGTCGTGAGATGCTTGGTGTCGCCGCATATTCGCCCTTGCGGTCGTGCTCGCGCTGGAAGCACGTGCGCAGCTATGAGCGCCGCGTCAAATACGCGACAAAATCCGCACCAGCTTTCTCCTGTACGTGGACGCGGTCGCCCCGCTCGCGTTGCGGTCGTTCGGCGTCCCGCCAGTGCTTGTCGCGGCAAGTGCAGGCGTGCGCGGCGTGCATCATTTCCTCATCCACAGCGAATATGTGCGCCCCCTGCCTCGTTGGATCGAGCTTGTGTTCAACACGCCTTCGCATCACCGTGTCCATCATGGCGTGAGCACCGACTGCATCGACCGCAATTTCGGCGGCGTGCTTATCATCTGGGACCGCCTGTTCGGCACCTTCAGCGCCGAACCCGAAGGCGGCGTGCGCCGCTACGGCCTCGTCCATCCGACCGGTCCAGGCGCATGGCGCACGATGATCGATCCATGGCGGGCGCTGCTGACGCGCGCCGCCGCCGCCCGGGGGCCTGCCGGTAAACTTGCGCTCATGCTCGCTCCACCGAGGCGCTAGCCGCGTCACAGTGAGCGCGGCCAAACGAAATCTGGGAACCTAACGGGCGATCGCTCCATCCAAGGTGATGGAGCGTATGCGGGTCACCGGCGTTTGCTCGCACACGATGATCCATCCAACATTTTGACAGACAACGGAGTTCGTCATGTCGCTTTCCGAGGTTTCTCACTCGCTCATCAGCAGGCGCCTTGCTCTTGGCGCGCCCGCGGCTGCTTTGGCCTTGCTCGCTCCAGTTTCGGCTTGCGCTCATCCAGGGCTGCACGAACAAGCCGCAACACCTGCCTGCCGCACGCCCAGCATGAGTGCGCTCTACGCGGCCATGCAAATGCTTTGGGCGCAGCACATGGAGTGGACCTATGCGGCGGTGTTCGCTTTCGCCATGGCGCCGTCAGCCTTCGACGCGACGGCAGCGCGGCTGATGCAAAACCAAGCCGACATCGGCAACGCCATCAAACCCTTCTACGGCGATGCCGCGGGCGATGCGGTGACACGCCTGCTACAGGCGCACATCGCCGCCGCCGTCGAAGTGGTGCGCGCCGCTAAGGCCGGCGCCGAGCCCGCCAAGACAAGGGCGATCGCTGCGGCCTACGCCAATGCTCAGGAAATCGCCGATTTCCTCGCGGCCGCCAATTCCAACTGGCCGCAAGACACCGTGCGCGGCATGCTGCGCGGACACATCGACACCACGCTTGTCTATGCAACCTCGCTCCTACAAGGGCGCTACGCCGAAGGCATCGCCGAATACGGCAGGGCCGAGGCGCACATGATGATGCTGGCCGACGCTCTGAGCGCCGGGCTGATCGCCGCCTTCCCCGAACGGTTCGCGCAATAGAGCCGCCTGGCGGGGCGGAGCGCGCACTGGCGCTTGTCTTCGCCCGCCGACCTTTGTGCGCTCTGCCCCAAGCGCGCAAAGCGGGAACCTTTGAGCGCCGGCCGCATCCAATGCATGGACAACGTGGAGGAGCTCAATGCTGATCGTTTCGCTCGCGCTATTCGCCGTCGCCGCACTGTTCGGCGTCTATATGATTGTGCGCGTCTTCGGCGGCGCGCTTCCGCCTTGGCCCGCCGCCATCCTGCATGGGCTCGTCGCCGCCACGGGCCTTGTGCTGCTGCTCTACACGGCGTTCGCGTCCGGCGCGCCGGCGCCGATGCTGGTGACTGTCGCAGCCGGCCTCCTGCTGATCGCGGCACTGGGCGGATTTGCACTGATCAGTTTTCATCTGCGCAAACAAACGCCGCCGCGAGCGCTCGCTGGCATTCACGCCTTTGTCGCGGTGAGCGGTTTTCTCTGTCTCGCTGCGGCCGTGCTGCTCCCAGCCTAACATCATGGCGCTGCATCCCGTTCACCCCATGCTGGTGCATCTGCCGGTCGCCTGCTGGACCATGACGCCGCTCTGCGATGCGCTCGCCATCGGACTGGGACAGAACGTCTTCTGGCAGGCCGGCGCCCTCATCGCCGCGTTTGGCGCTGTTGGCGGCGCGCTTGCGGCGACCGCTGGCGCGATGGATCTGCCACACGCGCAAGCCAAAGCCGCGCGGCTCGCTCTGGTCCACGCAAGTTTTATGGGCGCAGCGTGGGTGCTCGCAGTCATCGGCCTCTTGGGACGCGTCGATCAGGCCTATGTTGCGTTATCGCCTGCCCCGTGGTGGGCGATAGCGGCGAGCGGCGCGGCTTTCCTGGTGATGATCGCCGGCGCCTGGTGCGGCGGCGAACTGGTCTACGGACGCGGCGTCGGCGTGCGCGAACGCAGCTAGTATGCGCATCATGTCATGTGCATGCCCTCCGAAGGGACGACCTACCCTTCTTCGGCGTAAAGGGCAGGAGACTTCCGTGAGGTCTCCCAGGGCGAAATTCCAAGCGTGTAATCGGGGCGCCATAGGCAAAACCAAGCAAACAGGCAACGATGGGCGCGCCCTGTAGGAGCCGCATCACGACCGTGTTCAATTAATCGGCAGTCTCTCCAGCGCCTCGATCAACCGCAAGCTCGCCTGCGTGCTGATCAACCTGGCGCTGCCACAGATCACAATGTCCGAAATATTCTTCAAGGATCTGTCTCTCCATAGTCCCAACGCGGCCTATCCGCCGCTCGCGCATGCGTTCAAAAAATCGATCACGGACGCGCAGGCCATTTTGTTCGTTACACGCGAGTGCAACCGCTCCGTTCCGGATGCGCTCAAGAACGCCATTGATTTGGCAAGTCGCCTTCCGGAAAGAATGCATTTGCACGTAAGCTGTCCGCGTTAGTGACGCTTGGCCCGGTTCAATTGGCACAGCTTTCGGCCAGCAATGTCTCCGCGTCGTGCTCGGCTTCCGCAACGCGCCGAAAATGACCAGCCTTGGCGGCAGCTTCCTAATCGGGCCTTATCGGCGCGACCGGTATGACCATGATTCAGGCGATCGGCTCATCGCTCTTCAGCGTCGGCAGCTTTGGCGCCACGACCGCCGCAGGCTACGCCGTCGACGGCCTGATCGATTGGCGCATCGCCCTTCTCTTCGTGGGCGGCGGCGTTGTTGCCGGCGCCTTCGGCGCCGGGCTAGCGGATCGCTTGGCAAAGCAACGCGGCGCGCTGCAGCGCATTTTCGCCGGCGTGGTCTTCATGGTCGCGGCTTATATGCTGTGGCGGACCCTTGCGTAGCGCGACGCAGCTTTTGGTCAGCTGACAACGTTCCCGAGCGCAGCCGCTGTCGTGCTTGCCTGCGACAAGCCAAATTCGGCGCGAACCGGCGGACGATTGCAAGGGGTGGTGCTATTGTTTGACGGGCGGCGGCTTCGTCGCGCCGTGAACCCATGAGCGAACCGCGGAAACGACCATGCTGCCGGTTAGCATGCCCAGAAGGTAGACGCCGAGGATCAAGAGCGACAACGGCAGGATCACCGACAAGGTGAGAAACGACACGGTCACCGCGTGGATGTTCTGGAGCGTGAACGTCACCACGGCGAGTGTGATCAGGATGATGAGCGCAAGATAGAGGTACCGCATTTTCAACCTTCCGAGTGAATGTTGTTGGACGCGAGGCCTTGGCTAGCATACTCCACCGGCGGCATCGGGCGCGGACAAGCTCTTAGCGCAACGCGATTACGGCCCCCGAAAGCTAGGTGGCGGAGGACGGCGCCGCCGAAGCGCGCACCTTCTCAACAGAGACCTTGTGGCGGCGCTTGTCGGGTCCTACCCATTCGATGCTTTGCCCTTCCGACAATCCAAGCAGCATTGCGCCAACCGGCGTCAGCACCGAGATGCGGCCCTCTGCGATGTCGGCCCGATGCGGATCGACGAGTTCGTAGTCGCGATAGGTCGAACCATCATACTCGAACGTGGCCACACTGCCGACGCCGACGACGTGCTCGGGCAAATTCGCCACCGTCTTGGCGCGCGCCAGTTCGGTGAACAGGTCAACCGCTCCGGGCGTGCGATCCAACGCCGATAGCGCCAGGCTGACCAATCGTTCGTGTTCATCCTCGGCGACAACGATCGGGGGACGCTGATACTCTTGCTTCGACATGGGTCGTGCTCCCGCGCGCAGCCAAAAGCTGCGGCGTGCGTTGAGATCTGGATCGGGTTGAATGCAAGCCGCCCCTAGCCGAGACAGCGCCGGCTAGGGGTTATCTGCGCGAGAGATTGCGAACGATGCGTCGTTCGGAGGAAGGAGTGCGCAGGGCCATGAGAGCGATATTGGAACGTCGCGTCACAGTGTCAAGCGCGTGGCCCGAGCCGCGAGGCAGCGATTGCGCGGTGGAAGGTCGCACGCTCTTAGGCTTAGCGTCTGGCGGCCCGATCTCCACCTCGTGAAGGCCCAAATATTGTCGTGGTGGCCTGCTGCCGGTTTCGTGGACCCGCAAGGCGATGGTCTCCGCCCTCACCCTTTTTGAGCTGGACGAACTTATGGCGCGCCATGCGAGTTATGACGAGATCATTCGTCACCGATTCGCCGAGCCAACGGCAACGCTCAGGGAGCTATTCGGCCCTCTCGGATTTAACATCCTCTGCGGCAACACCGACGATCACGCCCGCAATCTCGCGGCTTCTGGAACGGCAAGCAGCTGCGTCTGACCCCTGTTGCCCGCAGAGCCGTTCCGACCAGCTTGCCTCGCAAGCCATGCTGATCAAAGGCGATGAGCGGCGCAGTCAGCTCATCCATTGCGTCGCCGTCGCCGGTCAATTCCTCATGAGCACAGAGGAGGCAATGCGCCTCATCGCGAAACAGGTCGCGATCATCAAGACACGATGGGCGAGTTGTGCGATGAAGCCGACCTCTCACCGACAGATCGAGCTCTTCTTTGGGGCCGTCAGTTTCTCAACCCGTATGCCTTCGAAGGCATTTCGGCTGACGTGGTCGCGGGCCAATCATAACGGCTGAGTTTTAGTGGAGCATGTATTTTCATGAGCGCGCCGCCAAAAACGATCCTGGACGTGTCGCCGGAGGAAGCGGAGGCGATCCGCGAGGCCGTGCGCCGCGCCGATCTCTCGCGGCTCGGCGAAGGCTATACGTTAGCTGGGCCGGAGCATGTCGCGGGGCTCGTGGATTTCCTCAGTGATCCGGCGGTCTCTGATCCGATCTACGATTTGCCGCGTCCGCTGACGTATGAAAATGTTGCTGCGTGGCTGGAGGATGCTGAACGCTTGCGTCAAGCGGGCGAGGCGCTTCTCGTTGTTGCAGCGGATCAGGATGGACGCATTTGGCTCTATTCGTGGTTTTCCGTTTGGCCGGATCGATCGGCGGCGGAGATCGCTGGCGCGCATCGCGCCGATCATCAGAACGCCGGACTTGGAAAAGCGGGCGCCGCGCGCAGTTTCAACTGGATGTTCGAAACTCTGGGCGTGCGCTTGGTCTGCGTGACAGCCGCCATCGATAACGTCCGTTCGGCGCGTGTCATTGAAGCAGCCGGCTTTGTTGCGATGGGCGAACGCGACGGCGTACGACCGGATGGCTCAATCCGGCGATCACTCTATTGGGAAATGACGCGCGACGCTTGGTGAGTGCGCACTCCATGACGTAGCTGATCCCTTTGCAACAAAGCGATCACGTGCAACGCTGTTTCTTTCTGGAGGTCGCCTCATGCAAATCCTACGTCAGCTCGCGGCAACAATGATGAGCGTCTTGATTGTCGCCTGTGCGACCGGCAGCGGCATGCCGGATGCGGGATCACCGCTAACAGGCAGGGAATGGGTCGTCGAAGACATCGCTGGGCGGGGCATCATCGACGACACGCGCGTCACCCTGACTTTCGGGGCGGACGGACGTCTTTCGGGACAAGCGAGCTGCAATCGCCTGCTGGGCGTCTATACGGTGAACGGCTCCAATTTGAACATCGGCGATGCTGGACTGACAATGATGATGTGTCCCCCAGCGCTCATGGATCAGGAATGTCAGTTCATAGACGTGCTGAACAATGTGCAGAGGTATCGTGTGGATGCTTCAGGCGCACTCGTGCTTACAACAACCACCGGCACGACGATCACAGCGCGCTGAATCAGCCCGCGCGGCGCGACGGCGTCGCGCGTCATGACCGAGTGTTCCCGGGCGGCGCTGGCTCGTCTCGCGTCGGCGTCTCGTCTTCAATCAAGATGCGCACGGCGGCGCCATCAAGGTCTTCGTACTGACCGCTCTTGAGCGCCCATAGGAAGGCAACGAGCCCCGCGAGGCCCATCAGGAGCGCGATCGGGATCAGGAAGAAAAAGCTCACGCGGCCCCCTTCCCGCCGCCGATGCGCAGCGCATTGGCGACCACCAGGATGGAAGATCCGGACATGGCGATCGCGGCGATGAGCGGCGTCACATAGCCCGCGATCGCAATCGGCACCGCGATGATGTTGTAGAGGATCGCAAGGCCCATGTTCTGGTGCACGAGTTGAGCGGCGCGGCGCGCCGTGTGAATGGCCTCGGGCACCGCCATGAGCCCTTCCCGCAAGAACACAAAATCAGCAGCGTTGCGACCGACATCGGCGGCGCTTGCCGGCGCCATGGAGACATGGGCCGCCATGAGCGCCGGCCCGTCATTGAGCCCGTCGCCAACCATGAGGACTTTGCCGCCGCTGGCTGTGCGGCGGGCGATGTAGTCGGCCTTGTCACCGGGCGTGACGCGCGCCTGCGCGGCAAGGTCGAGGGTGCGCGCGAGGTTTTCGACGGGCGCTACGTGATCGCCTGAGATGATCTCGACCGTGTAGCCGTCGAATTTCAACTGTTGAATGGCGGCGCCCGCGTCCGGGCGCAACGCGGCGTTGAACGCAAAGCGCGCGATCACCGCGCCGTCGCGCGTGAGCACCACGGCGTCTTCATCGCCGTCCGCTGCGCCGGAAGCCCAGGCGCTGCGGCCAAGCCGATAGAGGGCGCCGTCGAGACGCGCTTGGACGCCCGCGCCCGCCTGCTCCTTTATCGTCTCGAAAGGCAGGGCCACACGCGGCTCTGTGCGTGCGATGGCGCGCGCATAAGGATGGATCGAATGCGCTGCGAGCGCGGCTGCAATCTGCGACGCTTTGGCGTCGCTCACGTGGCGCGATACGAGCACGGGCTCCGGCAGCGTGAGCGTGCCGGTCTTATCGAACAGGATCGTATCGATCTCGGCGAGGCGTTCGAGCGCGGCGCCATCCTTGACCATGATCCCCTGCGCAAAGAGACGCCGTGCGGCGGCGACGTGCACCATCGGCACAGCGAGACCAAGCGCACAGGGACAAGTAATGATGAGCACGGCGACCGCGACCGTAACCGCATGATGAAAATCGCCGCCAAGACTCCACCACCCGATCAAGGTTGCGAGCGCGGTCAGATGCACGACCGGCGCATAGAGGAGTGCGGCCCGGTCGGCGATGCAGCGATAGAGTGAGGGGCCCGCCTCGGCCGCCTCCATCATGCGCATCATCTCCGCAAGAAAGGAATCCTCTGCGCTGGAGGTGGCTTCGACCGTCAGTGGTCCTGAGAGATTGAGCGCACCGGCGAAGAGATCATCGCCCGGTCCAATTTTGATAGATGCGCTCTCGCCCGTGAGGAGCGAGACATCCGCGTCCGACGCGCCCGAGAGCACATGCGCATTGACGGGCGCGCGTTCGCCTGCGGCGATGAGCAGTCTCATGCCGGGCCGAATGGCCGCAATCGGGCGATAGATGTGTTCGCCATCGGCGGTAATGATGGTAGCGCCGCGTGCGGCGAGGCGCGCGAGTCCCTGCACCGCCGAGCGTGCGCGCTCCCGCATCAGCTGATCGAGCGTGCGCCCGATGAGCAAGAAGAAGAGCAGCGTCACGGCGGCGTCAAAATACGCATGCGGGCCGTGGGTGATGGTCTCGTAGAGACTGAGCGCGAAGGCGGTGATGACGCCGATCGAGATCGGCACGTCCATATTGGTTCGCCCGCGCCGGAGCGCTTGCCAGGCGGAACGGAAGAACACGCGCCCGGAGTAAACCAGCGTCGGCAACGCGATGAGCGCGGAGAGCCAGTGGAATATCTGTCGTGTCTCAACGTCCGCTCCTGACCAGACAGAGACCGAGAGCAGCATGATGTTGATGGCGGCAAAGCCCGCGACCGCGAGCGCACGCAGGAGTTCACTTCGCGCTGGGTCGGCCGCGAGGCGATCCACGTCGGCCGCATGTGCGCTAAACCCGAGTCCGGCGAGCGTCTCCAGCACCGGCGGCGGTGTTGCCGAGCGCCAGCGCACGCGCACGCGCCGCGTCGAGAGGTTGACACGCGCCTCGGTTACGTCCGGCAGTGTTGTGAGGGCGCGTTCGATGCGCGCGATGCATCCGGCGCAGTGGATTTCGGGGACGACGAGTTCGATCTGGCGCTCACCGGCGCCGACGGCGGCGCTCGCCAGATCAAGTTCGGCGGCTTTCAGATCAAGCGGTGAGCGCGCGGTAAGCATGCCAGACACCATGGCCAAGCACCGGGAAGACGATGATAAGCCCGATAAACCCCGTCGCGATCGAAAGCGCTGAGAGCACGCAGACGATCGCGCCCCAGGTGATCATCACCGGTCGGTTCGCCCAGACGCGCGCCATGGAGAGTCCCATGGCGGTCAACGCATCCGTGCGCTGGGCGAGCAGCATCGGGAACGCCAGCACACTGATCGCGAAGGCGAAGGCTGCAAAGAGCCCGCCGACAGCTGTACCAACAAACAGCATCCCCCAACCGGTCGGCGTCGTCAGCAGCATTTCGGCGATGTGATCAATGCCAGGAAACGCCCGCACGCCGAAGAAGAGCGCATAGACGATGACGGCCGCGCGCATCCAGAGGAGTGCGAGAAGGCTCAAGAGCACGCCCGCGAAGATCACCTGATAGCCTGATTGGGCGCGCACGAAGATCATGCGCGCAAAACGCGCCTTCTCGCCGGCGGCGATGCGTCGGCTTTTTTCGTAGAGGCCGATCGCGAGAACGGGTCCGACAACGAGGAAGGCCGAGAGCGCTGGAAAGAGAATGTAGTCCAGTTGGAGCGCAAATAGCCCCCAGACGATGCCGGCCGAGATCGCTGCGACCAGGAGACCGTAGAGAAGGCTTGCGAGCGGGTTCTTCCAGAAGTCGCGCCAGCCAGCGGCCAGCCAACCGAAGGCAGCAGACGCCGGCACATGGCGGTTGAAATCATAGGCGGGCGGATGGCGAGGCTCGACGGCGGGGAGTGTTGACATCGGCACCTCCTATTCTGTCCGGCACGCGGATTTGGCGGCGGCGCCGGCCCCGTCGCGCGCGTGCTCCACGCAGGCGGGCTGGGTCGTGCTCGCGACATAGACAAGATGCATATTGGCGCCCGCGACAAGCAGAACGCCAGCCGCAACCGCGAGCCATACGATCACCTTGGAACGATCAGACAGCGCCGGCGTCTTCATTGTCGCCTCCGCTGCTGGTCAAGCAGATAGAGCGTCAACAGACGGCGCTCGGAAGCAGAAAGACGTCCTTCCCAGGCTGGCATCTGGCCCTGCCGGCCGTGCCAAACCGTTTGGAAGATGGTTTCTTGGTCGCCGCCATAGAGCCAGTCACTGTCAATGAGGCTTGGCGCGCCCATTTGCTGTATGCCTTCGCCGCGCGCGCCATGGCAGGAGGCGCAGGTATTCGCGAACACCACAGCGCCACGCGTGAGCGTTGCGCTTGGCGCAGGCGCGCGTGCGGCGGACAATGAGCGCACATAGGCGATGACCGCGCGCACATCCTCCTGCGGCAGCATCTGGTCGCGGCCAAAGGCCATCATTTGCGAGACGCGCGCATCGGCATGGCCTGAGTTGACGCCGACCCGAATGGTTTCAGCGATCGTGTCGGGCGCGCCGCCCCAGAGCCAGATATCGTCGCGCAAGTTTGGAAAGCCGGGAGCGCCCGCGCCGTTTGCGCCGTGGCAGGCCGCGCAATTGTCGCCAAAGAGCGTCGCACCGGTATCGCGAACGCGCGCCATCAGGGCGGGATCGGCGAGCGCCTGTTCGTAGGGTGTTCGGACGAGCGCATTCATCCAGGGCGCCCGCGCGGCGGCGGCCTGCGCCACCTCACGCTCAACGCTGGCGCGCTGGTCAAGGCCAAGAAGACCTTTGGTGTACGAGAGCCCGGTCGGCCAGGCGGGCATCAGCACCCAATAGCCGATCGAAAAAAGAAAGGTCACGATCAGGAAGAAATAGACCGGGCGCGGCACCGGCGTGTTCAATTCCTTGATGCCGTTCCATTCGTGGCCGGTGGTCTTATAGCCACTATGGGGATCGCGCTCATCTACGGACATGGGCGGTCCTCACCGTTTAGGATGGCGCGCGCAGCGGCGTCGAAGCGCGCCTTGTTGCGAGGCCAATAGGCGTAGATGAGCACGCCAACCGACAGCGCGATCAGGTAGAAGAGACCGAAGGTTTTGGAGAGCAGCACCAGGAAGTCGTGTTCGAGCGTCATCACTCCGCTCCTTCGGATGCTGGTGTGCGTGCGATGTTCGTTTGCCGGCCGAGCATTTGCAGATAGGCGACGAGCGCGTCCATTTCGGTGGGCGCGCCGGGTTGGCCGTCAAAGTCGCGGAGGTTGGTCGCCTCGCCGTAGCGTTCGGCGACGCCCCAGCCGCGATCGGTGTTCGGCGCAACCTGTCCGGCGGCATCGGCGACCGCGTTCTGGATCATGGCGTCTGTGTACGGCACGCCGAGCTGACGTAGGCGCCGGAGGTGCTGCCCGAGGTCGTCGATGCGCGCGGGCGTGCGGGCGAGCCATGGATAGGCTGGCATCACGGATTGCGGCACGAGATCGCGTGGATTGTTGAGGTGCGCGGCATGCCAAGCATCTGAGTATTTGTCGCCGACGCGGGCGAGGTCGGGGCCGGTGCGCTTCGAACCCCAGAGCATCGGGTGGTCGTATTGCGACTCGGCCGCGCGCGAATAAGGCCCATAGCGCTCAACCTCGTCGCGGAGTGTACGGATCATCTGCGAATGGCAGGCATTGCAGCCTTCGCGGATGTAGATGTTGCGGCCCGCGAGTTCGAGTGGCGTGAGGACGCGCATATCCGGCGCTTCCTCGACGGTCTGGTCGATGGTGAAGAGCGGCGCGATCTCGACAAGGCCACCGATGCTGGAGACGCCGATGATCGCGAGCACGAGCGCGATGGCCTTCTTTTCGAGTTTGTAGTGCAGTCCGAACATACGCCTCACCTCCCCGCTTCGAGCGCGGCACGCGGCGCCGACTCTGGCGTGTCGCCCTCAAGCACGTGATCCGCCTGCGCGGCGCGGATCGTCATCCAGATATTGTAGCAACCGACGAGCGCGCCGATCAGGAAGAAGAGGCCGCCGACAGCGCGCGCAATATAATACGGATGCATCGCCTCGACGGACTGAATGAAGGAATAGGCCAGCGTCCCGCTTTCGTTATAGGTGCGCCACATCAGCCCCTGGATGATGCCCGAATTCCACATCGCGAAGACGTAAATAAGCGTGCCGGCGAGCGCGAGCCAGAAATGGACTTCAACGAGGCGCGGCGACCACATGGTCTTTTGCTTCCAGAGCCATGGCACGGAGGCGTAGATCGCGCCGAACGTAATCATGGCGACCCAGCCGAGCGCGCCGGCATGGACGTGGCCGACCGTCCAATCGGTGTAGTGCGAGAGCGCGTTCACTGAGCGGATCGCCATGAAGGAGCCTTCAAAGGTCGAGAGCCCGTAGAAGACGGCGGCGACAAACATGAAGCGCAGGGTCGCGTCGTCGCGGACGCGGTGCCAGGCGCCGTTCAAGGTCATGAGCGCGTTGCCGGCCGAAGCCCAAGAGGGCACGAGCAGCATCACGGAGAAGGTCATGCCGAGCGTCTGCACCCAGTGCGGCAGCGCGGTGTAATGCAGATGGTGCGAGCCCGCCCACATATAGAAGAAGGTGATGCCCCAGAAGCTGATGATCGAGAGGCGGTAGGAGAAGATCGGACGTTCGGCGCGGCGCGGCAGGTAATAATAAAGCATGCCGAGGAAGCCGGCGGTGAGGAAGAAGGCGACGGCGTTGTGGCCGTACCACCACTGCGTCATCGCATCCTGTACGCCGGCGAAGAGCGAGTAGCTTTTGGCTTGCGTCCAGGAGAGCGGCAGCGCCAGGCCGTTGACGATGTGGAGCACGGCGACGACCAAGATGAAGGCAAGATAGTACCAGTTGGCGACGTAGATGTGCGGTTCTTTGCGGCGCGCGAGCGTGCGCAGGAAGAGCACGAAATACGCGACCCAGACGATCACCAGCCAGATATCGGCATACCATTCGGGCTCGGCGTATTCTTTCGACTGGTTGATGCCCCAGAGATAGCCGGTGACGGCGAGCAGGCAGAAGAGATTGTAGCCCCAGAGGACGAAGAGCGGCGAGAGATGCCCCGCGAGGCGCGTGCGGCACGTGCGCTGCACAACATAGAAGCTGGTTGCGATCAGAGCGTTGCCGCCGAAACCAAAGATGACGGCGGTCGTATGCACGGGGCGCAGGCGCCCGAAACTCGCCCAGGCTTGGTCAACGAAGGTGAGGTTCGGGTTGACCAGGAGCCACGCCACCCAATCGCCGACGAACATGCCGACGACCGCCCAGACCATTGCGATGATGATGCCGGTTTTGACAGGCGCGTCGTAATATTCGGCGGAGCGATCAGCGGCCGGTTCAGGATCGTAATAGCGCGTCAACACCGCAAAAAGACTGATGAGCGCAACCGCGAGCACAAGCCAGCCGTGCCCCGCGATCGGATCGGCGCGACCGAAGGCGGCGAGAAAGAGTCCGCCGAGCGCAAAGAATGCGAGGAAGGCCAGCGCCGCTTGGCGCTGGCCGGTCGTTAGTTCACGGATCATGCCCCCTCGCCTCTCTTCCGGCCCATACCCATAAAGTAGCATCTTACATGCCGCTTTTAAGAACGGTCAACGCATTGCGTTATCGCGCCGATTGACGGGAAACGGAACGACTTTAACGGCTGACGCTCTCGATCATCAGACCGTGGCCCGGACCATCGGGACCGTTCCAGGCAATGCTCTGGCCGGGGCGAAGCCCGAGCAGCATGGCGCCGACTTGGGTCAGCACTGAGATACGATGCGCGCTGATGTCTGCCTCGCTGGGGAACACCAACGCGAAATCGCGGTAGGACGAGCCATCATAGGTAAAGGTGACGCTGTCCTGCATGCGCACGACTTCGGGTGGCGCGTCGATCCCGACCTGCGCGCGGGTGAGTTCTTCGATGACTGTGTTAGCGCCGGGCTCGCGGCCGAGCGCGGCGTAGGCGAGGTCGAACAAGCGGTCATGCTCCTCCTGCGTGACATAGAGCGGAGGGCGTGATTGTACGGTGGTCATAGTAAGCTCCAATGCGCAGCGCACGCCGCCCAAGGCGACGCGCTGCACGTGTTTCGATGTTTGAGTTTAGGTGATGATAAGCCCCCTAGAACTGCCGGGAACAAGGCAGCACTAGGGGTTATCCGCGTACGAGTGCACGCGGAAGGCGAAGACGCGAATTGGCGGCGTTCGTCATCATGATGGAGCTAATGTCGGCGCCTCTGCTCGATAAGTCAACCAGCGCGCTCGTTTGGCGTGAGCATGCCTGGACAGAGCGGTGTTGTCGGCAGCTCGGTCGCGAATTGCGGAAACAGCACGTTATTCTCCAAGTGGATATGCTGCATGAGATCATCGGCCAACTTTCGGACGCCGGCATAGAGCGCACGCCAACTGCCGCAGGCGTCATCGGGCAGCACGCCGCCCCGATACAGCCCCTCGACCTCACGCAGGCGCTCGCCGTGATCGTCATGCTCATGACGCATCCGCGCAATCGGATGGGCAATGCCTGGATGCGCGCCAAGGCGCATCATCGGAAACAGCACAATCTCCTCTTTCATCATATGCGCTTCCAGCTCCTGCGCCATGGCGCGGAGCGCATCGCTGAGACCGAGCGGCGCCATGGGGTGCGCCGCATGCACGCGCTCCACTTTCTTGGCGAGAAGGATGAGTTCGGGCAGCTCGCGCCGATGCGTCTCATGGTAGCGCTGCAGAATATGGTCGATGAGTGCGGGCGCGGTTGCGGGATAGTCGCGCGCGGCGTTTGCATCGAGTAGCTGGAGTTCGCGCATGATCTGCTCCAGGGCAATGCCTGGCGCGCGGACAGCGTCGTGAAGGCGCGCACCGCCGCCGCAGCAGAAATCGAGACCATAGCGCCGGAAGATAGCGGTCGCGCCGGGGAGTCGCACAGCGATCTCGCCGAGCGTCATGGCCGCAAGGTCTGGTGTGTTCTCAGACGTCTTGTTCATCGGGCGCTCCTTGAGGTGCGACGAGCGGCGGAAGCCGCTCGTTCGTCTGCAGCATGAGACCACGCGTTCCAGCGATACCGAGTTCGAGGCTCTGGGCGATCCGGCTTGCGCGGTCGATGAAGAGAGGCGCTGCAGGGCCGCATACTTTCTCGGCTGTTGCGCCGAAGAGTTCGAGCCAGCGATCGAAATCCACGCCACTTACGGGTAGACGCGCATGGAGCGGCATGGGCTGGCCATGATAGCGGCCGGTGCGCAACATCACCGAGGACCAGAAATCGACCATGCGGCGAAGGTGCGGTTCCCAATCGGCGATACGCGCGTCAAAGATCGGACCCAATTCCGCATCCAGCCGCACCTCTGCGTAGAAATGCCGAACCAGACGATCGATCATGACCTCATCGACGCCGAGCGCGACAGCGTCGGCGACGTAGTCTGCTCCGGTAGGCATGGGGCGCGGCGTCATATATGGTATATTACATACCTCTTTTAAGAGGCGCAAGAAAAATGGGGCCGCGCCCGTCTAAACGGCGAGGAGGCGCCGCATACGGCGCGAGGTGGCTGGATTCTTGATAAGATCGCTCAAACTGTAACGATCCAGCACTGCCAGAAACGCGGCCAATGCTTCATCGAGTGGGTCGCGGAGCCCGCAGGCTGGCGCCACGACACAGGTGTTCGTCTCGCGGCAGAAACATTCGACGATATGGAAATTGTCCTCGGTTGCCCGGACAATGCGGCCGAGATTGAGCGCTTCGGCGGGTCTCGCGAGCCGCACGCCCCCACCCCGGCCGCGCTGGCTGTCTATGAAGCCCGCCTGAACCAGTGTCTGCGCCACCTTATTGAGGTGATTGCGCGAGATGTCGTAACGGCGCGAGACGCTCTCAACGGTGTGTGGCTCGTCAGGCTCCAAGGCGAGCAACATCAACAGGCGCAGCGCGTAGTCTGTATGAAGCGTGAGCCGCACGAGCGTCGCCCTTCCGAAACAAATGCGAGCGGCAAATCGCCCCTCGTCTAATTCAGTATATCAGATACTATTTTAGTCCTGAATAGGGAGAATATCGTGGTTCCGGCGATTGTCGCGTTGGTCTGGTTTGGCATGCTGGTCGGTGTTTCCTTCTTGGCGACGCCGGTGAAATTCGTGGTGCAAGACCTGTCGCTCGCAGCCGCGCTTCAAGTCGGCCAGGCCACGTTCGGTCTCTTCACGAAAGTGGAATGGGGCCTGGCGGCGGCGCTCGTTGCGGCGTCCGGCTTAGGCTGGCGCACGCGGCCTCTCGTGCTGGCGCTCGCACTCTTCCTCGCAATCAGCGTCATCGCGCAAGCGAGGTGGCTGCTGCCGGCGCTTGACGGCCGTGTCACGGCGATCGTCGCGGGCGAGACGCCGCCGCCCTCCGCGCATCACGCGATCTACGCTGGTCTCGAAGCGGCCAAGGCATTGATGCTGGCCGTGCTCGCGTTTCTTGCCTTACGCCGTCAACGTCATTCCGGGAGCACCGACCATGCCGCACACGTTGCCTGACTTGCCCTATGCTGCCGACGCACTCGCGCCGCACCTCACGCCGGAATCCTTCGCCTTTCACCACGGCAAACACCACGCCGCCTATGTGACCAAGCTCAACGAGCTGCTCAAAGATCACCCGTGGGAGCATCTGCCGCTGAGCCAGCTCATCATGCGGGCGCATGGCGCACCGGAGGCGCGCGCGATCTACAACAACGCGGCGCAGCACTGGAACCATTGGCAGTTCTGGCAAGGCATGACGCCAAGGCCCAGCGCTGCCGTGCCACCCGCGCTCAAGAACCTACTGGACGTTAGCTTCGGCAGCGTCGCGGCGTTCAAGGAGCAATTCGTGACGGCCGGCCTCGGCCAATTCGGCAGCGGCTGGGTGTGGCTGACGGAGAAGAACGGCGCGCTCGCCATCGTCACATCATCCAATGCCGACACGCCGCTGACCAGCGGCGCCCGTGCGCTCGTTGGTTGCGACGTGTGGGAGCACGCCTATTACATCGATTATCGCAACGGGCGCGGCAACTTCCTCAAAGCCTATGTCGATCAGCTGCTCGACTGGGAGGAAGCCGCCGCACGCCTGACGCGTTCCACCATTGTTGGTGACTGAGAGCATGACGGATGAACCCGCCTCGCCGGTTTGCTACGCCGCCGAAGGGGATGCGGCTTATATGGGCTATGCGGACGCCGCTGAGATCGTAGCGGCGCTCAATATTCTGCTTGAAGCCGAGCGCGCCGGCACGCAAGTCGCCATCACGAATCGCGGCCAGGCGTGGCTCGTGCGCAAGATCGAGGCGCTTTGCCCGCGCCTCCGCGATGACAGCTTGCATCGTGCGCTCACGGAGATGGCGGAGCGCCACCGGCTCGCGGCGACCGACGCCTTTATCGCAACGCGCGACGGCGCATGACCAGGAGTGCAAATGGCCGAGCTTAGACTTGCCCCTGAATGGCGCACGACTCAATGGTTCAATACCGCGACGCCGCTCTCGCTTGAGACGTTGCGCGGGCGGGTCGTGATGGTCTCTGCCTTCCAGATGCTGTGTCCGGGCTGCGTGAGCCAAGGTCTGCCGCAGGCCCAGCGTGTCGCCGAAACTTTCCGTTTGGAAGATGTGCAGGTCGTCGGTCTGCATACGGTTTTCGAGCATCACGACGCCATGGGACCGAAATCACTCGAAGCGTTCCTGCACGAATACAAGATAAAATTCCCCGTAGGCGTCGATGCGCCCGATGGCGTGGGCATCCCTCAAACCATGCGCGCCTATGATATGCGCGGTACGCCGACAACCTTGCTGATTGACCGGGCGGGCCGGCTGCGCCGCCACGCCTTTGGTCACCTGCCCGATCTACAACTCGGCGCGGAACTGATGGCGCTCCTCGGGGAGGCGCCAGCGCCATCAGCAAGGCAAAGCGACGGCAGCGCCTGCACGCCCGGCGGCTGCGACTAGCTGAGCGCCCGCGTGTAGGTCGCCATATCGAAGTAGTCGCGCCAGACCTGGATTTTGCCGTCCTTCATTTCGAAGACACCGCAGCACGGGAGGTCAACGGGCTTGTTGCCGACACGCGTGCGGTCGAGGCGCTCAACCATGACGAGGTCGCCACTCGCGAGAATGGCGCGGATGTCCCAGGTCGTCGCCGTCCATCCTTTGAGAAAGTTCTGGATGAAAGGACGCAGCCGCTCATGGCCAGCGATCGGCCCGATTGGCATGTTGTGATAGACGCCATCGGCCGCGAAATAGGACAAGAGTTCTTCGACATCGAGGCGCGACCAAGCGGCGATGAAGGCGCGCACGATGGTTTCGTTCGATTGCATGAAGTCTTCTCCATTCGCGGCGCAGGCTGTGCGCATGATGTAGAACTATGAAACGAGCCGAGGCGACGCTCAATCCGTCCAGTCATCAATGATTTTCGCGTGTCTCAACCGTGTGCCAGATCTATTAGAGGCGGCGAGGATGTCGGACACGGTACAAGCGCCCGCTGCGCTCAGCGCTCGGCCGCTTGCCGCCACGACCGCCGCAACGTTAAGTTTGGCACGCAATTGTGGAGTTCCGGATGGCTGACACACCCACCTCCAAGTCTCGCACCCGGATAATCGGCGCCATTATCGTCCTGATCGTAGTCGTTGTCGGCTTGATGGCGCGCAGCTACCTGCAGGGTCGCTCGGACGGCGAAGAGCACGCTCCGCGCCCATCGGAGGTTTCAGCGCAATCTCAGCGCAGGTAATGGGTGGCCAAAGCCGGAAGCCAAGGTCAGACAACTCCGCCGCACCTCAACGAACTCGGGTCGCGAAGAAGTCTTGGGCCAATCACAAGCCGGCCCGCTCGACATATTTTGCGAAGTTATCCAGGATCGCCTGCCAGCCGCTACGTTGCATATCGACTGGGTTCTGTGCTTCGGCGTCAAAGGTGACACGAACGTTGACGCCGTCCGCCGTCGGCAAGAACTCAACCACGGCAGCGCGATCGCCAAAGGTGTACTCAACCACCTTTTCAGGCTCGACCTTTGTGTATGTCCCAGCGAAGTCGAAGCCGAAGCTTCCGTCCTTCGCCTCCATACGTGACGAGAATTGGCCGCCGACGCGCAGATCAACGACAGACTTGGTCGTGTGCCAATCATCAGACGCCGCGTTCCACTGCTCAATATCGGCGGGTGTAGTGTAAGCGCTCCACACTGTGGCGATCGGCGCTGCGACAAGCTTTTCGACGGTAACCTTCATGTTCAACTCTCAATCTTGGGCCTTGTGACACTCAGAGGACGGTTCGGGAGCGTCGAAGCCGACATCCAGATAAAAAATCTGACATTCGGCGTGGGGCTGGGTGCTACTCATCGTTGTCTGGCTGCGGACGTAGGTCGTCCTCGGAGAAATCATAGCCGAGCAATTCTCCTGGACTACATCGCAGCGCGGCGCAGAGTCGGGCGAGCGTCGAGAATCGAATGCCACGCACCTTGCCCGATCTAAACAGTGAGAGTTGCGTCTCGCTGATCCCGATGCTCGCGGCGAGGTCCTTTCCTTTCACACCCTGTCGCGCCAGCACTTCGTCGAGTGTTGTACGGATCGGCATCAGATGATCTCGCGCATCTCTGCTTGCAGTTTCGCCGCACGGCGAAACAGGTCCGCAAACAGGACCAGCACCAAGCCTACGACGCTGAGGACAACACCGGCGACATCGAACGCGAGGACGTAGCCGGGATCGTCGCCAACAATCCTCCTGAGGGTCGGTACAACGGCGACGCTTACTATCCCGCCAATCATCAGCGCCCAACCAACGCGCTCAATGGCGCTGGCGGCGACCGGAGCGAACATCTCACCGACCCCGATTGCTGCGAGAGCAGAACGCACCTGCCAAAGACCCCAGAGGTAGAAGCACGCCGGCGCCGCGCTGACCGCACCGCTCCAAAACAACTGCGGAGCGACCGGTTCGCCGTGGAGGCTAGCGACCGTCAGGGCACCGAACGTTTCCAGGAGCAAGAAAGCGGCAAGCACCACACAGGCGACGACCGAAAGGTTGGCCAGCCTGCGGCTGCGAGATTTCAAGAGTTCTGCGCGGCTCATCGAACATCCGAAAATTTAATCTTGACTTAAATTACCCGCCATGAAATTTAACTGAAACATCAATTTCTGCAAGGCTTGATATGAACTGGGCGATTTCCACGGAGGGTTTGACGCGCCGGTTCGGCGACCGAACCGTCGTCGATGGCGTCTCCCTTTCGGTCCCCCGGGGTGGCGTCTATGGCTTCTTGGGACCGAATGGCGCCGGCAAGACCACGACCATCCGCATGCTGCTCGGGTTGATCAGGCCGAGTTCTGGCTCCATTCAAGTGCTTGGCCGGGCCATGCCTCGACAGCGTTTGGCCATCGCACGCTGCGTCGGCGCGATGGTCGAAACCCCGTCGCTCTATGATCATCTGACGGCGCGGGAAAACCTGGATCAGCCGCGCCGCGTGCGTGGATTGCCGACCTCAGAGATAGAACGCGTGTTGAGCATCGTCGATTTGACCGGCGACAGCCGCAGACGCGTCGGCGGTTTTTCGCTCGGCATGCGTCAGCGGCTCGGCATCGCGCGTGCTCTGCTTGGGCGTCCCGAGCTTTTGATCTTGGACGAGCCGACAAACGGACTCGATCCAGCGGGCATCCGCGACATGCGCCAGCTCATCCGCGACCTACCCTCGCGCGACGCCACCAGCATCATGATTTCAAGTCATCTTCTCGCAGAAGTCGAGCAGACGGCATCACATGTCGGGCTGATGTTTCAGGGCAAACTGCTCGCTCAATCGGCGCTTACCGATTTTCTCGCGCTCGCCGGCGGTCGAATCGAGATCGGGGTCCGTAGCGCGCAGAAGGCACGCCAAGTACTCAGCGAATTCAGCGACGGTATAACACTTGTCGATGCCGAACGATTGAGCGTGACGCCCCATCCCAAACGCACGCCAGACGCCGCTACGATCAACGCACGCTTAGTGGGCGCCGGTCTTGTCGTTTACGAGATCACGTCGCGTCCGGCGACCCTAGAGGACGTGTTCATGAAACTCACCACCGACGTCGCTTGAAAGGCAGTTGTCATGTTCGCTCTCATCGGTAGTGAATTCGCCAAACTGAAGCGCACGCTCGTGCCGTTGGTGTGCATCGCGGCGCCCCTCTGCGCGGCAACTTTCACGCTGCTGTTCGTGCTCAGGCTGCGCGGCGGCGAGCAATGGCTCAACCTCCTGGGGGAAGGCGCCGCAACCTGGGCATTCTTCTTGTTGCCGATGTCCATAACGGCGCTGACCATCCTTCTCGCCCAGATCGAACACGCTCCAAAAATGTGGACACATTTGCTGTCTCTGCCCGCGCCACGGTCAACGATCTTTGCCGCTAAGGTCGTCGTGGCATTCGGTCTTACCGGCGTGATGAGTGTAATTGGTTACGCGTTGATCTATGCGGCCCTTTGGCTTGGCGAATTTGTGAAGCCGGGTGTTCAACTCGTCGGTGACGCTCAATTTGACGAATTGGCGCTCGCGTTTGCACTTATGGCTGCCGGCGCCGGCCTGATGATCGTGGTGCAGTTGTGGGCGGCGCTTCGGTTTCGCGGGTTCGCGATTCCCCTCGTTATGGGCATCGTCGGCACCTTTGCCGCGCTTGCGCTGGCATCGTCGGTTCGCGGTGTTTTGTTGCCGTGGTTCATTCCTACGTATGTCCTAACCCTACAACAACCATCGAGTCAGATCGCGATATGGTTTGGCGCAGTCGGCGGCGTTGTCGCAGCGGTAGCGATGGTCTTCCATCTCGGCCGTCAGGAACGATTCGACTAGTTAGAACGTGTCGTCGGAATTTTGCATGCCTCAAGGTTAGGGCGGCGGCGCTGCGGGCCTACGCTACACAGAGTGCGTTGATTAGAACACGAGCGAGCCGGCGACACTGCCAACGTTGTTCGTCCTTCCCGCCACCCGTCGCCTGCTCCGGCGTGAACGCCGATAAGCGAATGATGATGCGGTCTTGAACGGCGCGCTGGCGCAAGTGGAATGACGGCCCTTCACCGCCGACCGATTGGCTCGAAACACGAACGGCTCCAGGCCCCTGTTGTTTCTGGCGCTCGGTCGGAACGGACGGGCGCCAGCAGCGCTGGGGCGGCTTTGGACCGCCGCGCGCGCCGTTCCGATCAATGTTGTTGAACCGCCGTCACTGTCGATGTCTCGCTTGCGCTCTTCAACTCAAACGACACCTGATCACCCACCGCAATTCCCTGGAGAATAGCTGGGTTCTCGGCGGTAAACTGCATCGTCATGGCGGGCCAACTGACGGCGGCAATGGGCTCGTGGTTGATCGTGATGGTGCCTGCGGCGGCATCAACCTGGGTGACGGTGCCCATGCTCGTGATCGGTCCAGCGACGGCGGGCGTGCTGGTCTCCATGTTCATTGCGTCACCCGACTTTGACGCATCTTCTGCTGCTGGCGGTGAACACGCGGCGGCGAGCAAAGCGATCGGAACGATGAGCATCTTGAGCATGATCAATTTCCCTTCTGTGTGGCGATCCGGTCTTGGGAAGGTGTGAGCGCCACGCGCTCGATGCCACGGCGCCGGATCATGAGATAGGCCGCAGGAATGACGAACAGAGACAGCAGCGGAGCGGTAAGCATGCCGCCGACCAACGGCGCCGCGATGCGGCGCATCACTTCCGCACCTGCACCGCCCGTCCAGAGGATTGGGAACAGGCCTGCAAGGATGACAGCGACGGTCATCGCCTTCGGTCGCAGGCGCTGCAACGCACCCTCACGTACAGCTTCGGCGATGACGCTTGCCGTGATCTCCACGCCGCGATCGATGCGCTCTTGCAGAGCATGCTTGAGATAAACCAGCATCACGACGCCGAACTCAGCCGCAAGTCCGGCGAGTGCGATGAAGCCGACCGCGACGGCCACGGAGAGGTTATACCCCAGCAAGTAGACAAGCCAGATTCCGCCCGTCAGAGCGAACGGCACACTCGCCATCACGATTGCCGCTTCGTCAAAGCGCCGGAAGGTGGCGTACAGCAACAGGAAGATGATCGCGAGCGTCGCCGGCGCGACAAGGGTTAGACGCTCCGTTGCGCGATGCAAGTATTCGAACTGCCCCGAATAGGAAACGCTGACGCCCGGTGGCAATCGTTGCTGCGACACACGTCGTTGGAGATCACGCACGACTGAAGCGAGATCGCGACCGCGCACATCGATGTAGACGAACGCCGACAACCGGCCATTCTCGCTCCGGATCATGGAAGGGCCGTCAGCAATCTCGACCCGCGCCATCTCGCCCAGCGTGAGCCGAAGGCCGGCTTCTGTCACGATGGGCAGAGCGATCAGACGATCCAAAGTGTCGCGCGTTTCGCGTGGGTATCTCAGATTGATCGGATAACGGGCACGCCCATCGACAACTTCGCCTATGTTCTCCCCACCGATCGCACCAGACACGACCGCCTGCACGTCATCGACGTTCAACCCGTATCGAGCAGCAGCGAAACGGTCGATGTCAACATTGACATAGCGGCCACCACTGATGCGTTCCGCCACAGCAGAGGAAACACCCTGCACATCACGTGATGCCGTCTCGATCGCACGTGCGGCTAGGTCGATGGATGTCAAATCAGGACCACTGACCTTGATACCGATCGGACTCTTCACGCCGGTCGCAAGCATGTCGATGCGATTTCGAATGGGAGGCACCCAGACGTTGGTGAGGCCAGGAACCTGAACGACGCGATCTAGTTCCTCGATCAGCCGCTCAGGCGTCATGCCGGGGCGCCATTCGGCGCGTGGTCGGAGTTGAATTGTGGTTTCGAACATCTCCAGCGGCGCAGGATCGGTGGCCGTCTCCGCTCGACCCGCTTTCCCAAACACACTTTCAACTTCGGGCACCGTGCGAATGAGGCGATCGGTTTGCTGCAACAATTCCGAGGCCTCCGACGCTGAAAGCCCAGGCAACGCGGTTGGCATGTAGAGAAGATCGCCCTCGTCCATCATCGGCATGAACTCGCCGCCAACTCGGGAAAGCGGCCATACCGTTGTGGCGAGAGCGAGCAGCGCCACAACGAGGATCAGCCGTGGGTTGGCCAACGTGAAGTCGATCGCTGGCTGGTAGGCCGCAGCGAGCACACGATTAGTCGGGTTGTCATTCTCGTGGGGAATACGCCCTCTGATCCAATATCCCATCAACACAGGCGTCAACGTCACCGCCAGTGCGGCAGATGCCGCCATCGCGTAGGTCTTGGTGAACGCGAGCGGAGCAAACAGCCGGCCCTCCTGTGCTTGCAACGTGAACACCGGCAGGAACGAGAGCGTGATGATCAACAGGCTGAAGAAGAGCGCCGGGCCAACTTCGATCGCCGCCTCGGTGATAACGCGCCAATGATCAACGCCCCGAGGCATCTCCCCACCGTGCTCATCCCGCCACCGTTCGAGCCGTTTGTGTGCGTTCTCGACCATCACGATGGCGGCATCCACCATGGCGCCAACCGCGATGGCGATGCCCGAGAGGGACATGATGTTGGCGTCCACACCTTGCAGCCGCATCACCAGGAAGGCGGTGGCAACACCGAGCGGCAGTGTAACGATAGCCACTAATGCTGAGCGGATGTGAAACAAGAAGAGAGCGCACACGAGCGCAACAACGATGAACTCTTCCAGGAGTTTGCTTGACAGGTTTTCGATAGCGCGACCGATCAGCGACGACCGGTCATAGGTCGTGACGACCTCCACGCCGGGTGGAAGACTGCGCTCCAGATCAGTCAGGCGTGCACGCACGGCGCCAATCACCTGACGTGCGTTTGCACCTGCACGAATGACGACGACGCCCCCCGCGACTTCACCTTCGCCGTTCAACTCCGCAATGCCTCGGCGCATTTCGGGACCGATCTGCACCCAAGCTACGTCGCCTAGGCGCACCGGAACGCCGCTCGCCCCTACCCCAAGCGGTATGTTGTTGAAATCCTCAAGCGTGCGGAGATAGCCGGAGGCCCGCACCATGTGTTCGGCTTCGGCCATCTCGACGACAGCGCCACCAGTTTCGCTGTTGGCTGAGCGTACGGCCTCGGCCACTCGCTCCTGGCTAACGCCGTAGGCAACCATCCGTTCGGGATCGAGGACGATCTGATACTGTCGCACCATGCCGCCGATCGAGGCGACCTCGGCTACGCCGGACACACTCTTCAGTTCAAACCGCAGCAGCCAGTCCTGCAAGCTACGGAGTTGGCTGAGATCATGTTGACCCGTGCGATCGACCAGCGCGTACTGAAACACCCAACCGACACCAGTCGCATCCGGCCCCAGAGAGGCACGGGCACTCGGCGGCAATCGACTCTGCACTTGGTTCAGGTATTCGAGCACGCGTGATCGCGCCCAGTAAAGATCGGTCCCGTCCTCGAAGATCACGTAGACGAAACTGTCGCCGAAGAACGAGTAACCGCGCACGGTGCGTGCGCCTGGAACAGAGAGCATCGTCGTCGTCAACGGATACGTGATCTGATCCTCGACGATCTGTGGCGCCTGACCTGGGTATGTTGTGCGGATGACGACTTGGACGTCAGACAGATCGGGCAGCGCATCTACCGGAGTTGTTCGCACGGCTATGGCGCCAGCGATAGCGAGCACGAGCGCCGCCAACACGACAACGATGCGGTTGGCGACCGACCATCGGATGACAGCCCCGATCATGGCGTTGGTCCCGCCGGGCGAATGTCTTCGATGACGTATGCACCGTCGCTTTCGCGGAAACGAAACGCGACAGAATTTCCTAATGCCAAGGCACGACCAAGCTCTGGTCGCGCCAATCGGAAATTCATGGTCATCGAAGGCCAG
Source organism: Hyphomonadaceae bacterium (assembly GCA_020848895.1). Taxonomy (GTDB): domain Bacteria; phylum Pseudomonadota; class Alphaproteobacteria; order Caulobacterales; family Aquidulcibacteraceae; genus Vitreimonas. The sequence continues at coordinate 2,548 of JADLHI010000057.1, read as the reverse complement.
TTCAGGCTGGCGACCGGACCATGCGCGATCGTGAGGACTTCGCCATCGATCGCCGTTATGCGTCCTGTCGTTTCATGCAGGCCGCCAACGGTCGCCGCTTGGTCGCCACCACGCGACGCATTCAGCCGTGCGACGACGCCAGAAAGGCTCGCCTCCGAGTCGATCAGGAACTGTCCCGACGCGACCACACGTTGGCCCTCGGTCAATCCGGTGCTGATCTCCACTTGATTGGCTTGCTGACGGCCCAACCCTACTTCCACTGGCGCGTAACCGCCATCATCCCGCACGACGATAACGATCGAGCGCGTTCCCGTTCGGATCACCGCCTCGGAAGGAACGACCAGGGCCGGTTGCGCCCGCTCGTTCAAACGCACCTCCGCTGTCATGCCGGGCCGCAATCGACCTTGGGGATTGGCGAGCGCAATTCGAACTTCGATCGAGCGAGTGGCGGCGTCCGCCGCAGGCAGCACGCTTTCGATGCGACCGGAAAAGGTTTCGCCAGCGTAGGCGGGCAGCGTGGCGACTACGGAAGCTCCGTGCCGCGCTAGAGCGGCATCCGCCTGAGGGAGCGAGGCGACGAGCCACACCGGTGAGAGTCCGTTGATCGTGGCGATTGGTGCGCCCGGAGTGACCATCATGCCTTGGCGAATGTCGAGTGCGGTGATTGCACCCGAGATGGGCGCCACAACGGTGAACACCGGTCTAGGCGTGCCCTCGCGTTCCACTCGCTCGATGAGTGAAGTCGGCATTCCTAGCATCGCAAGTCGTCGTCGAGCGGCCTGAGCAAGGTCTCCCCCTGCACTACGGAGCGCAAGATACTCCGCTTGAGCCGCCGCCCACTCCGGCACTCGAATGTCCACGATTGGCGCACCGGCGGCAACCACATCACCAACTGCACGACCGTGCATGCGTTCGACGAAGCCTCCAGCACGAGCTTGCACGATTGCGACGTTGCGTTCGTTGAAGGCGATGACGCCCGCAGCCAGGACAGAGCGTGCGATCGTAGAACGCTCGACGGTGGCAAGCCGGACGCCGAGGTTCTGCGCGACTCCCGGGTCAATACGCACGCCCGCCTCGCCTTGCGTCTCATCAGCGTAACGAGGAACGAGGTCCATCGCCATGAACGGCGAACGGCCCGGTCGATCGAAGTGCACTTCGGGCCGCATGGGGTCGTACCAGTAGAGAACTTGACGTTGCCCTTCCGGCGCCGCGCCATTCGACCGGTTTGCGCCCAACCAATAACCACCGGCGCCAACCACGCCGAGAGCGACGGCGCCAGCAACAATAATCGGAGCGAATTTCGGTACGCGCCATTTTGGGAAACTGGTCATGGTATGGCCTCCGCGTACTGCAACGTCAGTCCCGCGCTGACCAATGCAAGGCGCTCTTCCAGATCGATGAGATCGAGTTCCGCTTCGAGCGCGTCACGCCGAGCGGCGATCACGGCGCTCGAACTGATACTGCCTGCCTCGAAGGCGCCTGTGGCGGCTTCGGCGCGGCGACGGGCCAGCGGCAGTCTTATGTCTCTCGCTCTCGCAACACTCGCGACGAGAGCCTGATGCCGGGCCAACAGCGTTTCGAGTATCGCTGTCTGTTCGCGCAACGTCGCTTCACGTTCGGCGCCGACACGATCTAGGTCAGCACGACGCGCGGCGATCAAGGGTCCTTGGCGCCACGGTTGAAAAAGCGGCAACCCGACGCGCACTTCTATGGACGCCATGTCTTCAAGCACCGGATCGCGACGACCGTAAGAAACCTCCCATGACCAGTCCGGCCATCTCTGAGCCTGAGCCATCTGCAATCCAGCTTGCGCGGCGGACACCTCAGCATCGTAAGCGACCAAAGCTGGATGTCGCCGCAGATGGTTCCGCAACATATCGGGATCGAAGGCGAAGCTCGGCATGTCGTCAGAGATCGGCTCGTCCGCAGCATCTCCGATCCAACGCCGAAGCTCGGCCCGCATGGCGACGACTGAAGCTACAGCCTCAGCGCTTCGATCCTCAAGTCTCGCCGCTTCAACCTCTGCTGCAATGGCGGCGTCAACACCTGAGCCGCCGGCAGCCAACCTCCCGCGTGCGGCTTCCGCCAACGAACGCGCTTCCCGTTCAAGGCTGGCCAAGAGCGCAACACGACGCTCCGCGTAGTAGAGGCCGATCCAAGCTTGGGCTGTACCCAGGCGTGCTTCAAGCCGACCCAACTCAACACCTGCACCGGCACGTTCCGCTTCAGCACGAGCCATCGCACGCCGCGCGCCAAGCTCAGCAAAGCTCGGCATCTCCTGCATGATGCCGATGCGTTGCATCGTCATTTCGTCGCGATCCAGCCGAAACCGGTCTGGGCCAGTGGACGGTACGTTTTCCAAGCCGAGGACTAATTCCGGATCGGGCAACGCGCCCGCTGGTCCGATGCTGCGTTGAGCAGCCTCCAGAGCATCGGCGCGGGCTGCGACGACGGGACTTTCCTCGGAGCGTGTCAGTGCTTCCGAGAATGTAAGAGATTGTGCGAATGCAGTCGGCGCGAAGCCGACAACGGTCAACAACAGCCATGC
>JADLHI010000056.1 GCA_020848895.1 Hyphomonadaceae bacterium | reverse complement strand
GCGCCTTCATCACTGACCCAACTCATCAGATGCCCGGCACGACGATGCCATCACCGGGAATCTCGTGGGCGATGGCGCCTCAGATCGTCGACTATCTGCGCACGACAACTTCTGCGGACGCCCCCCCTGAATGACCTGAATGGGCCAATCAGGTGAGTTCGTGACGTCTTGTCCAACGGACCAGGATGCGCCTTAACAGACGACATTCGCGATACGGCGGAGTTCGCTCGAATTCGACTGGACTAGCGCCGCCAACCGAGCATCCATGGACGAGGGCGCAAGGCCCCGGAGTCCATCGATAGCCTAGCGCCCAGTCCTCCTCCTCCCCGCCTCGCCCCGCATCATTCGGGGCTTTCGGTCCTGCCGGCGCAGGGCCGGCGAGGAGCGAAATCGATGACTGCCAAACCCAAGCGCAAAGTCCGTAAAGTCCGCCCGAAAGCCAGCGCCCCCGTCCCAACATCCGGCCGCCGCGGCCCACAAGCCAAGCCCAACACACGCACCCCCGGCGTCACCAAAATCGATGCCGTTGTCGCGGCGCTGCGTGCGCCGGGTGGGGCCAGCATCACCGATCTCATGACGCTCACCGGTTGGCAGATGCATTCTGTCCGCGGCGCCATCGCTGGCGCGCTGAAGAGGAAGCGCGGGCTCACAGTCACGTCCATCAAGCGCGATGGCGAGCGCCTCTATCGCATCGAGGGACGCCAATGAGCGCCTTACGTGCAGTACGCGATCTGTTGTGGCTGTTGATGGTTGAGCGCGCAGAGGCGTTGAACGACGCCGTTGTGCTGGGACAGCGCGATGCGCGCAGGGCTTCCGCCAAGAGCATCGCAATCGTGGCGGCCGACTTAGCTGCTCTGGCTCGCGCCGCCGCCATCATCCGGAGCACGCAACGATGAGCGACGCCGAAAACCTCAACGGCCTGAAACCGAAAGACCTGCGCCAAATCTGGCGTTCCACGCTGGGACGAGAGCCGCCTGCCTTCAGGTCACGCGACTTGCTCTTGCGCGCTTATCTTTACGAGCTTGAAGTCGCGGCACACGGCGATCTCAAACCGGCGCTGAAACGCCGGCTCACCGAATTGGCGCGGAGCTTCAACGCTGACGATCAATTCGACCCCGCACCACGCAAGGCCGCAATGCTGGGCAGCGCCCTGGTGCGCGATTGGAATGGCGTCCGCCACGTCGTTCTCGTTGTGCCGACCGGCTTTCAATACGGCGAGACCATCTATCCCTCGCTCACGCATGTTGCGCGGACCATCACGGGCATGCACCAAAGCGGCCCCCGCTTCTTTGGGTTGGTCGGCAAACCTGAGCGCGAGGCACGCCCATGAAAAAGCTGCGCTGCGCCATCTACACACGCAAATCAAGCGAGGAGGGCTTGGAGCAAAACTTCAATTCTCTCGACGCGCAGCGCGAGGCTTGCGCCGCCTACATCCTGTCTCAAGCTGGCGAAGGCTGGGTCGGGCTCAAAGAAATCTATGACGATGGCGGCTTCTCCGGCGGCTCGATGGAGCGCCCCGCACTGAAACGGCTCATGGCCGACGTCGAGGCCAAGCGCATCGATGTGATCGTTGTCTACAAAGTTGATCGCCTCACCCGCTCGCTCGCCGATTTCGCGCGCATCGTCGAGGTGCTCGACCGCACCGGCGCATCGTTCGTTTCGATCACACAAGCGTTTAACACGACGACGTCCATGGGACGTTTGACGCTCAATGTGCTCCTCTCCTTCGCGCAGTTTGAACGCGAAGTGACCGGCGAACGCATCCGAGACAAGATCGCCGCCTCAAAAGCCAAAGGCATGTGGATGGGCGGCAACCCGCCGCTTGGGTATGATGTCCGCGATCGCGGCCTTCATATCAACGACGCCGAAGCCCCGATCGTGCGCGACATCTTCTCAAGGTATCTCGCGGTCCGGAACGTGTTCCAGCTGCGCGACGAGCTTACGTGTGATGGCGTTCGTTCGAAACGCTGGACCTCGCGTGCGGGTCGCGAGGTTGGCGGCTGCAGGTTGAGCCACGGCGCACTGCTCTACATTCTCGCCAACCGGCTCTATGTCGGCGACGTGACCCATCGCGGCAAATCCTACCCTGGCCAGCATCAAGCCATTATCGAGATCGACGTCTTCGACGCGGTGCAGCGCAAGCTGGCAGCGGGCGCACCCGCTCTTTCAGGCATCGCATCGCAGGGACGATCCGCGCACCTGCTCGGGAAACTATTCGATGCTCAGCATCGTTCCATGACAAGCGCCCACGCCAACAAGAAGGGACAACGCTATTTCTATTATGTCTCGACGCCCAAATCAGCTTTAGAGTCCGGGTGCAAAACACGCGTCTCCGCGCCGAATCTTGAACATCAGATCCAAGCAGCCGTCGCACCGCTACTCGCGCCAAGTTGGCGCCCCCGTGATGAGCCGACACCGCGGGCATTCGCTGCCGTGGAAAAAGTTGTGCTTGAATCGGAGTGCATCGCCATCAGCATCGCTGCTGAGGCCATCGCATCCGATCTGACTGACCGCATCGAAGGACTCGCACATGACGGCGACGCGTGGCGCCTCACTTTGCCAGACGCATTGCGTCGACCAGCGAGCTGGCGCGGTGTGATCAGTTCGACAAATACTGGCGCGTCGCCGTCGCGTATAGATCGCACGTTGGTGCGCGCTATCGTCCAGGCACGACGCTGGACACAGATGCTGGCTTCGGGAGAAGCCGCCACGCTGAACGATCTCGCGCGCGCTGAAAATCTTTGCCCGCACTACACCGGTAAGTTGCTGCCACTGGCGTTCTTGGCGCCAGTATTGGTCGCGGATATTTTGGACGGACACCAACCCGCGCGGCTAACGCTGGCGACCCTCATCGCGCGTTCACTGCCCTTCACCTTCGCCGAACAACGGGCGCTGTTTGCGCAGTTCGCCTGAACACGGCGACGACCGCGCAGTCGCACGAACCCCTCTCTGGCATTTCTGAAGGTGGTTCAAAATCGAGCCAGAGAGAGAAAGCCCGAAATCACCGACACACGGCGCCGCAATCGTCTCTCGATCGCGCACTTCAACGCGCCTTGGAGCCATAACCCTCGGGAATGTCGGGAGTTTCTGCAGGCTGCAACGGTATCCAGCCATGTCGAGTGACTGGGTGGTGGGCGCGACAGGGATCGAACCTGTGACCCCCACGATGTCAACGTGGTGCTCTCCCGCTGAGCTACGCGCCCTTTGTCCTGCCGAAGCAGGACCCATGCGTTGGGTCCGGC
>JADLHI010000055.1 GCA_020848895.1 Hyphomonadaceae bacterium | reverse complement strand
TCGCCGACGAGCTTGTGCGCGATGAGGCCTTTGCCGCCGCGATTGGTGACGCGATATTCGTAAGCCGAAGCGCGCTTGCCGACGCCTGAGGTCGTGACCGTCAGGATGAATTGCTCCTGCGTCTTCAACCATGAGAGCCGCTCGAACGGCGTCGGCTCTTCGCCTTCGGCTGGCGCCTCTTCGGCCTCCACCTCAACATCGCCGCGCGAACCGGCGTCCCACTTGAAGTAATCGGTCACTTCCTTTGTGGCGACGTCGATGTGCTTCAGCACCGCCATGCCGATGACGCTATCGCCATCCGCAAGCGTCACACCGCGCACGCCGGTAGAATCGCGGCCCTTGAACACGCGCACGTCCGTCGTCCGGAAGCGCACGCACTGACCGTTCGCCGTGGTCAGCAGCACATCGTCGTCCTCGGTGCAGATTTGCACGCCGATGATGCCATCGCCCTCATCGGGCTTCATGGCGATTTTGCCGTTGCGGTTCACCTGCACGAAGTCGGAAAGCTTGTTGCGACGCACGCCGCCGGATTTGGTGGCGAACATCACATCGAGCTTATCCCAGTCGTGTTCGTCCTCAGGCAGCGCCATCACCGAGGTGATGGTCTCGCCCTGGCCAAGCGGCAGCAAATTCACCAGTGCGCGGCCCTTGGTGCGCGGATCGCCCGCCGGGATGCGCCAAGCCTTCATCTTGTAGGCCATGCCCGAGGACGAGAAGAACAAGATCGGCGCGTGCGTGCTCGCGACAAACACGCGCGTGACGAAATCCTCGTCCTTCATCGCCATGCCGGCCCGGCCTTTGCCGCCCCGGCGCTGCGTGCGGTAGGCCGCCAGCGGCGTGCGCTTCACGTAGCCGCCGTGCGTGACGGTGACGACCATGTCTTCGCGCGGGATCAGCGCTTCATCGTCGATGTCGCCTTCCGATTCCGAGAACGCGGTGCGGCGCGGCACGCCGAAGGCGTCCTTCACGGCCGTCAGTTCACCGCGAATGATCTCAAGAATGCGTTCGCGCGAGGCGAGGATGGAGAGCAATTCCTTGATCTCTTCCGCGATCTCATTGGCCGCCTTGGCAATATCGTCGCGGCCAAGCCCGGTGAGACGCGACAGCGTCAACGCCAGAATGGCGCGCGCTTGTTCGTCTGAAAGCTGGATTTTGTCGCCGTTGCTGACAATAGTGCGCGGGTCGGCGATGAGCGAAATCAGCGGCATCATATCGCCCGCCGGCCAGTCGCGCGCCACTAAGCGCTCGCGCGCCACCCCTGGATCGGGGCTTTCGCGGATGAGCTTGATCACTTCGTCAATGTTGGCGACGGCGATGGCGAGGCCGACCGTTTCGTGCCCGCGCTTGCGCGCTTTCGCCAAACGGAACTTCGTCCGCCGCGTAACAACCTGTTCGCGGAACGAGAGGAAGATTTCCAGAATCTTCCGCAAGCCCATCTGCTCGGGCTTGCCCTGGTTCAGCGCCAGCATGTTGACGCCGAACGAGGTCTGCAGCGACGAGAAGCGGTAAAGCTGGTTCAGCACCACATCTGGCACAGCATCGCGCTTCAACTCAACAACCAGGCGCACGCCCAGACGGTTCGATTCGTCGCGCACTTCGGCGATGCCTTCGATGCGCTTCTCGCGCACCTGCTCGCCGATCTTCTCGACCATCTCAGCCTTGTTCACCTGATAGGGAATTTCGGTGAACACGAGTGCTTCACGTCCACGGATGGTCTCGTTGTGATGCTTGGCGCGCATCACGACCGAGCCGCGCCCGGTCATCAGCGCGAGCCTGGCGCCGGCGCGGCCGAGAATTTCGCCGCCGGTCGGGAAGTCCGGCCCCGGCACGATGTCGAGCAAATCGAGATCGGCGATATTCGGATTGTCGATCAACGCGAGCGTCGCATCGATAACCTCGGACAAATTGTGCGGCGGGATGTTCGTCGCCATGCCGACCGCGATACCGCCGCCGCCATTGACCAAAAGGTTCGGAAACCGCGCCGGCAGAACCGTCGGTTCCTGCACCGTCCCATCGTAATTGTCTTGGAAATCGACCGTGCCTTCGTCGATGTCATCCAACAGCGCCCGCGCCGCCTTTGTCAGGCGCGCTTCGGTATAACGCATGGACGCCGGCATATCGCCGTCGATCGAACCGAAATTGCCTTGCCCGTCGACGAGCGTCAGGCCCATCGAGAAGTCCTGCGCCAAGCGCACAAGCGTCAGGTAGATCGCCTGGTCGCCGTGCGGGTGATAGTTACCCATCACTTCGCCGACCGACTTCGCGCTCTTGCGGAAGCTCTTATCGTGCGTGTTCCCAGATTCATCCATCGCGTAGAGGATGCGCCGGTGCACTGGCTTCAACCCGTCGCGCGCATCGGGCAGCGCGCGCGAGACGATGACGCTCATCGCATAATCGAGATACGAGCGCTTCAGCTCGTCCTCGACGCTAATCAGCTGAACGCCTTTCGGGAGTGATGGTCCGCCGTTCTCGGCGGGATCGGACGTGTCTGACACGGGACCCGGTCTAATCTTTAGAGGCTCAAAGCGAGCGGTTTCGGGAGGCAGAAAAGGCTAGAAAAAACTGGCCTCGATTCCTGCGGAAACTAACATTGTGAAGCCTCAGTCGCAAACCAAGGACCACCCCATGCGCCCTCTCGCCGCCCTCGTTTTTGCAGCGCTGCTGACCGCTTGCGCCAGCACGCCCGACAGCGCGCAATTGGCCCGCGAACTCCAACCGCGTACCGTGTGGATTGTTGGCGCCGACGGGCAGGCCGTTGGCCAGGCGACCTTCACCGAAGCGCCCACGGGCGTCTTGATTCATTTGGAATTTTTGGATCACCGTTTGCCCCCCGGCTGGCACGGCCTGCATTTGCATGCACGCGGCGATTGCAGCGACTTCGCCAATGGCTTCCAAGCCTCGGGCGCCCACATCACGCTGAACCACCGCGTCCAGCATGGCCTGCTCAACCGCCGCGGCCCCGAAGCCGGCGATCTTCCCAACATCTTTGCAGCGCCGAGCGGCATCTATGGCGCCGAGCTGTTCTCGCCGTACGTGACGCTGCACAACGCCCGCATCGGCAACCGGTTGCCGCTATTGGATGAAGATGGCGCCGCTTTGCTCATTCACGCCGGCGCTGACGACCAAGCCTCGCAGCCCATCGGCAATGCCGGCCCGCGTCTCGCCTGCGCGGCGCTTACGCCACTGCCTTGAAGCGCCGCTCGGCAATCGCCACCAGCAACACCCCGCCGATCGTCAGCGCGGCGCCCAGCATGATCTGCGGCGTGATCTGATTGTGCAAGATGAGCGCCGCCAGCGCGAAGGAGATGACTGGCGTCATCAGCAAATAGGGAGTCGTGCGCGAGACTTCGTATTTTTGCACCAGGCGAAACAAGAACGCGTTCGCCACAATGGAAGACACAAGCCCGCCGAAAATCAGCGCCGCCCAAACAATCAGCGGCGCATGCATCATGGCGTCGATCTGATCGGTCTCGAACAGCAGCGACGCGGACAGCATCGTTGGCACAATCGCAAGCGCTATCCATGCCTGCGTCGCCCACACATCCATGCCCGCAATCTTGCGCACCATGACTGCGCCCAGCCCGTACGAGACGGACGCCAACGACACCAGCAAAAGCGCGCCGCCCTGCGCAAACACCGCCGGATCAAAGTTCATCGATGCGGTGCCCAGAAACGCCACGATCACACCGGCCCATCGCAGCGGCGAAACCACTTCCTTCAACAGCAACGCCGCGAACACAACCGACGCCGGCGCCCAAAGCTGCATCGCCACCACCATGGGCGCGATGTCCGTGGCGAGCTTCAGTCCGGTGTACTGAATCCCAAAGTGCAGCGGCCCGACAAAGATCAGCATCAGCACGAAGGGCCGCCACATCGCGCGCGGCGGCATGCGGATGAACCAGATCAAAATCGCCAGCACGAACGCAAAGCGCACCGCCACGGTCAGCATCGCCGGCAACGCGTCGACGGCAATCTTCGCCAGGATATTGTTCACCCCCCAGATCACGGCGATCGAAACAAGCTGGATCAAATCCAGCGGAGCGAAGGCGCGTGAGGGGTGTGACACGCAGCGCTCATAGGCGGATTCCGCGGCAAAGCGAGCAGCAAGTCGTGGGCAGGTATTCCAGAAGTCCAGGCAGCGCGAATACAACTGCGCTACAGCGCGGGCGCGTCTCACAATACGAGGCGGCTCAATACTCGCGTTCCCCTCCTCACCGACGCTGCAATTTTCGCCGGATTGCACAAATATTCGACGAGTGTAACTTGCCTTACATTCGCCTTCCGGGGAGACCGGGGCCTCACTTCTCGAACTAGGAACGCCATGCCCACCGCCTCGGAGGAGAATTGGACCACGTATGTCCAAGATCCGACATGGCTTCCCCATGCCTATGACGCGCGGCGCGACACCCTCGTCTTCGCTCATCTCCCGCGCGAGACCCAAAGGGAAATGGTCTTTCTCGATCCGCGTTTCATGCCTCCCGGCGCGCAATCTAAGCCCGCCCCAATCGCAGAACTCGGCGCCGACGTGGTTCGCCACCAGGCCGGCCCGCTCCACTTCATCTTTCACACCGGCTTTTGCTGTTCGACATTGCTCGCGCGCGCGCTCGATATTCCCGGCGTGTCGATGGGGATCAAAGAACCGTCCGTCCTCGCCTCGTTCGCACAATATTGGTCGAACAGCCGGCGCGCTCCGGGCGCGCTTGAAGCGCTCACCATCACCTTGAACTTGCTCTCTCGGCCGCTGATGCGCGGCGAAGCGCAGATCGTGAAGCCGAGCACTGTGGTCAATCACATCATCCCGCAGCTTCTGCACGCTCGCCCTGACGCGAAAGCCATCGTCCTCTTCTCAAGCTTGGACTCGTTCCTGCGCGCCATCGCCCGGCGCGGTCTCGACGGCCGCATCTTCGCGCGCGAACTCTTCCATCAATTCGCGCCCGTGATTCCGCTCGACGCCGGCTTCGACGACGAAGATCCCGTGCTGCTCGCGGATCTTCAAATCGCGGCGCAAGCTTGGCTGATGCAAGCATCTTTCATGGACGCGCTGGCCAAGAGGTTCGGAACCTCGCGCGTGCGCGTCTTGAACGCCGACACGCTACTCCAGAACCCGATGGGCGCGCTCAGCGCCGTCGGCGCCTTCTTCAATCTTGGCCTGACGCCGGAAATCGCACGCGCGGTTGCTGAAGGACCCGTGTTCCAGGAACACGCCAAGGAATTCGGACGCCCGTTCAACGCCGAAGCCCAGCGCGCCCAGCACATCGAAACCGGCGCCCTCCACGGCGAAGAATTGATGCGCACGAAAGATTGGGCGCGCGCCCTAGCACGCCGCTGCAACGCGCCGCTCGACCTGGAAGAGACGCTGCGCCCCTAACGCATCGCGCTTTTGATCTGACGCGGCAATATGGACCGCCGCCGCCCCCGCCAGCACGGCCGCGACCGACAAGCGTTGGCGCTTGTTCAATCCGACGCAAGCCGGCGCGGGCGCCGGCGGTCCATATTGCGCTCGCGTCGAATTTATCGCGCAGCCTCTGTTGTGCGACAGCGTGATTGAAGACGCGCTTAGAACGGGATCTCGTCGTCGAGATCCTGATTGAAGCTCTCGCGCGGGCCCTCGGAGACGCGCTTCTTGCCGCTCGATGAGCCGAAGCTTTCGCCGCCGCCATCGTCATACGAACGGCCGCCGCCGTCGCCCTTGCCGCCAAGCATCGTCAGTTCGCCGCGATACTTCTGCAGCACGACTTCGGTCGTGTACTTCTCGACGCCGTTCTGCTCGTACTTACGCGTCTGCAACTGGCCTTCGATGTAAACCGTCGAGCCCTTCTTCAGGTATTGCTCGGCAACCTTGGCGATGTTCTCGTTGAAAATCACGACGCGGTGCCACTCGGTCTTTTCCTTGCGCTCGCCGCTCTGCTTGTCGCGCCACGTCTCCGACGTCGCGACCGACAGGTTCACCACCGGATCGCCGTTGTTGAGACGGCGGATTTCCGGGTCCTTGCCCAAATTACCGACCAAAATCACTTTGTTGACGCTGCCAGCCATCGCCGACCTCCTGTTTCCTGCGCTGTACTCGATGGTGAGGCATCCGCCGGCTGAACCCGGACAAATGTTCTCTCTATGTTCTATACGCCGACTCGCCCAATTGGTAAAGGGTCATTAACCTCATGCACTGATCGGGCGTGCGGGAGGCGGTTATGAGGAACCTCGTTTTGAGCTTGGCGGTCGCCGCGTTGGCTGCCTGCGCCACGCCGCCCTCGGCCCCGTCTCAACTCATCGCCGAGGTCCCGGGCGCAAGCTCCGGCGATATTGGCGACTGGCTCGCGTCGCCCCAGCGCGACGTCCGCGACCACGCACTCGACATGATCCGCGCTGATCCCGGCGCCTACTTGCCGACGACCTTTGCCTGGGTGGCCCTCGAACTGCAGCAACGCGGCGAATCCGCGGAAGCCGCCAAGTGGGGCGAATTCGGTCGCCAACGGCTGCTTCTCGACATCGCCCTGATGATGCCGAACGCGAACGAGGATCAGCGAGCCTTTCTGGAAACACTCCCCGAAAGATACGCCGACGCCCTCGGCAACGATTTTCTCCCCGCCTACCGCGCCCTACCGGCAGCACAGCTGCAGGCAAACTTCGAGGAAGTGCAGGGTCTGCAGGTCACGGCAACGAGACGCTACCCACCGAACTGGGCGTTCGACGCCGGCTACGCCATCGCCACAAATTGGCTCGCGGTGCCGAGCGAATGGTCCGTGGAAGATGTGGGCCGCCTCAACGCCCTCTACGTCGAAAATCTCCCGGCGTTTCAGAGCGCCCTCCAGGCCGTCATCGCGGCGCAGGCCGCTCAATAGTTCTATTTTTGTTCTTGATGTCCAGGCGACTCCAGCTACTAAATATTGTGTCCGCCGGGGCTTCTGGCGGTCCCCGAGAAAGACCTGATGACCACCAGAGCGCCCGCCCTGTTCGTCGGCCATGGTTCGCCGATGAACGCGATCGAAGACACGCCCTCCGCCCGCGGCTGGGCCGAGATCGCGCGGCGCTTTCCGAAGCCGCGCGCCATCGTGATAATCTCCGCGCACTGGGTCACCGAAGGCGTGAAAGTCACCTCGAACGCTTACCCGCGCACGATCCACGATTTCGGCCGCGGCTTCCCGCAAGCCTTGTTCGATGTCCAATACCCCGCGCCCGGCGATCCCGATCTCGCGCGCGGCATCGCCGAAAAGCTGACAGCCTTTGGCGCGACGCTCGACGATACCTGGGGTCTAGATCACGGCACATGGAGCGTCGTGAAGCACATGTATCCGGACGCCGACGTGCCGATCGTTCAAGTCAGCCTCGACATCCGCCGCCCCGCCGCCCAGCACTACGCAATCGCGCAAAAGCTCGCCGATCTCAGAGACGACAACATCCTCGTCATCGGCTCGGGCAACATCGTCCACAACCTGCCCGCCTTCTTCCGCGCGCCGTCGCCTGATCCGCAGGCTTGGGTCGCGACGTATGACGAGTTGATCGTCTCCGCCGTCGCCAACGATCACGCCAAAATCGTGAACTACACCGCACAACC
>JADLHI010000054.1 GCA_020848895.1 Hyphomonadaceae bacterium | reverse complement strand
TGCAACGCCGGCAGCGTGTCGAGTTGCGCCTGGCCTTGAATGGACCAATCGGACTCCGTCCATGCGGCGGCGCCGATCAGCAGCTGCGTCTGACCGGCGACGGCTTCGAAATGCGCGTTGCCACGCGTCGAATCGCCGGTTCCGAGCGCCGTCGCGCTGAGCCCGCGCTCACCGACGCCCAACGAGCGCGCAATGACGCCGCCCGGAGCGCTGTGGACGTCGACGCTCAGCGCGTAGGTCTCACCGCCATGATAGAGCGCGCTCAGGCGATCGTCTTCAGAATCGAGGCGGCGCACGGTGAGGTCGACGGAACGCAGTGTCTCATCGCGTAGGTCGAGTGACAATTGCGCCGAGAAGTCAGCCGTGCGGCCGACGACCGGTTCGGCCAGCGACAAATGATCGACACTCAATCCGTCGATGACGACATCGAACGAGCGGCCCGATGGCGGTTTGGGCGCGAGCAATCTCGGCTGGCGCGCCACGGCGATCGCGTTGGCGTGCGCGACGTGCAGGCGCACCGTGCCGAACAGCACATCCTGCGGCGCCCAGTTGAGGTCAACGTCGTGCGCCTCAATCCATACGCCATCGTCATCGGCGATCGTGATCGTGCCTGCACGCAGATCGCCGAGCCATGAGCCCGTGACGTCGTCGACCTTGATGCGCCCAAGCCGCCAGACGCGCACGCCATCGACCATGTGATCGACCACCAAGTGCGCCGCGGGGCCGATCCCAAGCGCCGCGCCCGAGGTGAGGAGCAGGCCGCCGCCCGCGAGGGCCCACCAGCGTTTGCGCCGGCGTGGTTTGGGCGCCTCTTCGCTCAAAACGCTTGGCCCAGGCTGATGTAGAGCGCGAAGTCATCGCTGCTCTCATCTTCATCGAGCGGAATGGCGAGATCGACGCGCAAGGGCGCAAAGCCGAGATTGTAGCGGGCGCCGATCCCAACGCCCCAGCTCAGATCCGTCGCTTCACTCCAGTCATCGAACGCCGTGCCGGCATCGACGAACGCCGCCGCGCCCCAGCGATCGTCGAAACGCCAGCGTGCCTCGAACGAGCCTTCGAGCTGGCCCTGGCCGCCAGGGGTGAGGCCAAGTGCATCGCGGTCTTTCGGATAGATCGAGTTGTACTCATAGCCACGCACCGACCCGCCGCCGCCGGCATAGAAGCGCCGATCCGGCGGCACGTCATCGGGATCGCCGGTGACCGCTTCGAGCCAGCCTACGCGGCCGCGCGCAGCCAGCGTGAGGCGATTGTTGGCGCCAAACGTCTCATAGATGCGGCCTTCGGCTGTGCCGCGCACAAAGCCCAGTGTTTCGTCGCCGGCTGAGATTGAAGGTTCGATGCGGAATTCGGTAATCGAGCCTTCGAGCGGGTCGAGCGTGAATTGTGTCGTGTCGTGGCGCCAATCGCCGAATGCCGAGAGCACGATGGCGTCGCGCACCGTGCCGATGACATCGTCGTACTCGTCGGCGGAGAGGCGGACGCCGTAGCTCGTCGCCGTGCGCAGGCGTGTTGAGGCATCGACCGAGGCGAAGAGCGCGATGCCTTGACGTGTGTAGGCTTCGAGTTGCTCGCGGTCGGCCGAGGCGCCCCAGGTGGCAGCGTGCCCGAGGCCGGCCGCGTGCGGGCGCGTCATCGACACTGTCACGCCTTGCTGTATCTCCGCGAGCGTGGCGGCAACGGTGAGTGAGTCCGCGCGCCCGGTCAGGTTGCGGCGCGTCCACTCGGCTTGCACGCCGGCGCCTTCGGTCGTCGAGTAGCTGACGCCGAGTTCGTAGGCGTTTCGCTTTGCCGGTTCGATAGCGATGACAACGTCGCGCAATCCGTTCGCATCCGGCGGCGCCAGCGTCGTGGTAGCCAGAGAAACGGCCCCCGTGGACGTCAGGTCACGCCGCAGCCGCGCCAACGCTTGCGGCGAGTAGACATCGCCGGTTTGCCAGTTCTGCAGATCGTCTACGAAGCCAGGGCGCAAGACGTCGCTAGGCTCCGCACGCACATTGCCGAGGCGCGCCAGGTCGCCAGTGCTGAAGCGAAACTGCGCCGCCACTTCGGCGCTCGCGTGATCGACAACGACGCGGCGATCGAGCGCCGCCGCGTCAGCGTAGCCATTGGCTTGAAGCGCGCCGACCGCGTCGCCCTCGGCCTGCAGCACCACGGCGGCGCGCGCCGGATCGCGGCGGCGAACGGTGGCGATGGCTTCGTCGACAGCGCGCGCCGCTTCTTCGTTCGGCGCATCGGTTTCATATGCGATCTGCGGATCGGCGAACGTGAAGCGCGTGCCGAGTTCGATGATCAAGCGAGCTGCAGGCGGGTTGTCGCTCGCTTCCGGCGTGACGGTTGCGCCGTAATACCCCTCCGAGCGCAGCCACGCCAAAGCGCGCGCCGCCGCTTCCTCAGCGATGCGTTCCGCGTCGAACAAGCTCTCCGGCGCATCGCGATCCGGCAGAAGCTCAAGAATGGCGCGACGGGTGTCGTGATCGGCGCCATTGATGACGACGGGTGAGTCCGCCCATGCGGGCGCCATGGTGGGCAAGCCGATGGCCGCGCAAAGCGCGGCAGGAAGGATCGGGAGGCGGCGCATCGCGAGTCGTAAAACCTGACCAGCGAAGGTCGGCGCGCGGCGGTTAAGAGGTCATAAACCATAAACGCGGGTCCACACCCCCGCGCCTGGGCAAAACGGCCTTAAAATCAGACACAAAGCCAGTGTGGACAGCGCCTTGCCGAAGCTTAACCCCAGGGGCCGCGCTTGCGCTCGGGCGCTGCGCCCCACGGACCGCCTTGCGGCGCAATCGTTGGCCGGCCGAAACGGCGCGCCAGATCCATAAGCGCCGTGACGCGGTTCTTGGTGTTCGGGTGGGTCGAGAAGAGATTGTCGGCCCCGTGACCCGAAAGCGGGTTGATGATGAAGAGGTGGGCCATCGCCGGGTTGCGTTCGGCATCTTCGTTCACGCGCTGGCGGGCATAGCCTTCAATCTTCTGCAGCGCGCTCGCCAGCGCTTCCGGTTCGCCGCCAATCTCGGCGCCGATGCGATCGGCTTCGTATTCACGCGCGCGGCTGATCGCCATTTGCACGAGCGAGGCCGCGAGCGGGGCGAGGATCATGATCGCGATGCCGGCGATCGGATTGCGGTTGCCGCCGAAGAAAAAGGCGAAGTTCGCCAGCATGCCGACGGCGCCGGCGATCGTGGCCGTGACCGTCATCGTCAGCGTGTCGCGGTTTTTCACGTGCGCCAGTTCGTGCGCCATCACGCCGCGAATTTCTTGACGCGAAAGCAGACCGAGGAGGCCCGTTGTCGCCGCAACCGCCGCGTTTTCCGGGTTTCGGCCGGTGGCAAACGCATTCGGTTGCGGGTTGTCGATGATGTAGACCTTCGGCTTCGGCAAGCCCGCGCGCTGCGCCAGCGCCAGCGTATCCTCAACATACGCGCGCACGCGCGGATCGGGATGACCTTGCTGCACTTCTTCCGCGCGGAAATGGCGGAGCACCAGCTTGTCGGCGTTCCAGTAAGCAAAGAGATTCATTGCTCCGGCGACGGCCAAAGCGATCAACATGCCGCCCGTGCCGCCGACGAGGTAACCGACAGCGCCAAACAGCGCCGTCATTGCCGCCAGCAGGATGTAAGTCTTGAGATGGTTCATCTTTCTCCTCACTTGAGGGAAGATATCGAGAGCCGTCTGGCGAGGTTCAATATGGCAGATGAAGGTCAACCGCCGCGCAAACTGACGCCGGAGGCGCAACGCGCGCTCGCCGAAGCGGAAGCGCGGCGCACTGCGGCCGCCGAAGAGGAAAAGGCGAAGGAAGTTGGCGGCCCCGCCGGGCCGGAACCGACGCGCTACGGCGATTGGGAACGCAAAGGTATCGCCAGCGACTTTTGATTAACGCGCACTGCGCTGGCGCGAACTTCGCGCGCGCGTGGCGAAGCGTCTTCACCTCCGCGCTCGCGTGCGCGAAGCTGGCGCCTTCTATTCGGGAGGAACTCCATGCGCGTGCGCGCGATCCTTGCGGCCTTCGTGCTTATTGCGGCGCCGGCGACATTGGCCCCGAGCGCTGCATTCGCAGACGGCATCGAACGTCCGCGTCCGCCGCGTCATCGCCCGCCGCGCCGTCAGCCGCCTCCGCCCCGCCCGCCGGCGCCAGCGCCGGCGCCCGTGGTTGAGACTGGCCCCGAAGTCGTGACGCTGAACAATTCGTTCTTCGCCGGCGGCGGCGGAGTCGGCGCTGATATTGGCGGCGGTTCATATTCGAGCACCACGGTCATCATTCGCGGCAGCTCGGCCTCGGCGTCGGCCTTTGCGTTCGCGTCGGCGCGCGCCAGCGCCGGATCGCGCGGCGGCGGTCATGGCGGCGGCTGCGGTTGCCGCTGAGGTAACCAAACCACAAGGTCCCGGGTTCAGAAGGGTGGCGCGCAAGCATTTGCGCCACCACGTGAAAGAGCGTAAACGCGCGGCCCACCGGGCCTGACGTTTCCGCCCGAAGGGGATTTCTCTCATGGCGCAGGCCCCGGCCGAAGCGCCCCAACCGAACAGCCCAGCGAACGGCGCCGGAAGCAGCGGCCGCGCGCGTGCGGCTGCTCATGGCGGCTTCTGGGCTTTGGTGTTGGGGTCGATTGGCGTCGTCTATGGCGACATCGGCACCAGCCCGCTCTACGCTTTCAAGGAATCCTTCCACCACGTCCTGCAGGACGGCACGCTGGCGACGCCGGAGGAAGTGCTCGGCATCATCTCGCTCATCTTCTGGGCGCTGATCATTGTCGTGTTCCTGAAATACGTCGTCATTGTCATGCAGATGGACAACAAGGGCGAGGGCGGCACGCTTTCGCTCATGGCGCTGGCGCAGCGCGCACTTGGACGACGCACGCCGCTCTTGTTCCTGATCGGCGTTGCCGGCGCTTCGATGTTTTACGGCGATGCGCTGATCACGCCGGCGATCTCGGTCATCTCGGCTGTTGAAGGCCTGAAGGCTGTGCCGGGGCTCGATGGGCCGATTGATCCCTTCATTTTGCCGATTGCTGTCGGCATCCTTGTGGGGCTGTTCGCGATTCAATCGCGCGGAACAGGCGTCATGGGCCGCTTCTTTGGGCCAATCACGACGATCTGGTTCATCACCATGGGCGCGCTCGGCGCCACCCAGATCATGACGAACCCGGCGATCTTGCAGGCGCTGTCGCCAGTGCACGCGGTCTCGTTCATGATCGACCACCACTTCCTCACCTTCATCGTGCTGGGGTCGGTGTTCTTGGCCGTCACCGGCGCCGAAGCGCTTTACGCCGACATGGGCCATTTCGGCCGCCGTCCGATCCGCACGGCGTGGATCGGCCTCGTATTGCCGGCGCTGACGCTGAATTATCTCGGCCAGGGCGCGTTCGTGATCGCGAACCTCGATCGGTTGAACCAGGAATACCGGACGGCCGCCGATGCGGCGCGCGCGGTCGGCGCCAACACCGTTCAGTTCGATTTCAGCCCGTTCTTCGAAATGGCGCCGGACATGTTCCGTTTGCCGCTAGTCATTCTCGCGACTGCCGCGACGGTGATCGCCAGCCAAGCTGTCATTTCCGGCGCGTTCTCGCTCACACAACAAGCGATCCAGCTCGGCTTGCTGCCGCGCATGGAAATCCGCCGCACCTCGGAAACGCAGGCCGGCCAGATCTACATGCCGCAGATCAATTGGCTGCTTCTGGCCGGCGTGCTGGTGCTGACGTTGGCGTTTGGCTCTTCAACCCGCCTGGCGGCGGCGTATGGCATTTCCATCACCGGCGAGATGTTGATGAGCACGTGCATGATGTTCATCGTCATCTGGAAGCTGTGGAAGCGTCCGGCGATTTTGGCGGCGGCGATCGTGACGCCGTTCGTGATCATCGAAGCTATCTTCCTCGCCTCGAACCTGCAGCGCGTCTGGTCGGGCGGTTTCGTACCGCTGCTGCTCGCGGGCGGCCTCATCCTCATCATGTGGACGTGGGTGCGCGGCACGCGGCTCTTGGCCGAGACCACGCGGCGCGATGAGCCCCTGGCCAAGCTCTTCGAAACGCTCTCGCATCACCCGCCGCATCGGGTGCGTGGCGCCGCGATCTTCCTCACCGGCGATCCCGACATCACGCCGGCCGCGCTGATGCATAATCTCAAGCACAACCAAGTGCTGCACGAGCAGATCATTATTCTCACGGTCAGAACGGTGAACGCGCCGCGTGCGCCCGAGAGCGAGCGGGTGAAGGTCGAAGACTACATGCCGGACGTGAAGCGCGTGATCCTCACCTTCGGCTTTATGGAAACGCCAAACGTCGTCAAAGCGCTCACCGAAGCGCGCAAACACGGCCTGAAGTTCGACATTATGAAGACGAGCTTCTTCCTGTCACGCCGCACCATTGTGCCGAGCGAGAAGAGCGGCATGCCGCTCTGGCAAGATCACCTGTTTATCTTCCTTGCCCGCAACGCCACCAATGCCACGGACTTCTTCCACATTCCGTCCGGCCGCGCGGTCGAACTTGGCAACCAAGTGATGGTCTAGCGCCTAGCGACAGAGATAGTTCGCCGGCAGCCCGAGCCGCTTGCAGCTTTGCGCCGGCGGCGCTTCCTCGATGACGAAGCGATCCGCCGCCGCGCCCATCGCGCGCAGCAATGTGTGCTCGCCGCGGCGCAAACCAAACTCACGGCCAAGCCCAAGCGTTTCGCGCGCCCAATCCGGCGTCATGCTCACGGCGGCGCGCACCATCAATCGTTGTACGGCTTTCACCGGGAGTATGGGCGCCGCGCGAACGATGGTGAAGAACTCAAACACAATGTCGGATGGCTCCAGCTTCGGCGCCATCCTCGCGAAGATCGTGTCTAGCTCTGCTCGTGAATTGGGCGGCGTGTCGGCGCCGTAGAGCGCGGCGACGGGTGCGCCTTCCGCATAGAAGCGATCCATCTCGTCGGCGGGCAATGTGCGCACGTATCGGCTATACGCCTCCGAAAATCCGAAAGCCGCCGTGGCGTGCACCCAGGTCAGCAACTCCGGATCGTTGGCGCGATAAGCGACGCCCGCTGGCGTGCGCCCCTCGATACGATCGTGAGCGCGCGCAACGCCGGCAATCATCCGCCGCGCGGCGTCCGCCGGCGCGTAGATTGTCATCCACGCCGCAAAGCCGGTGCGCCGCATCCGCGTCTCCGGATCGCGCCGAAAGCTCGTGTGCTCCCACACGCCGGTGCGCACACGCGGCTCGGCCAATTCGAGGATCACCGCCGCAAGCCCGCCGATGATTAGCGCCACCGGGTTCTTCATCACCCGCCAGCTGACCGAGTCCGGCGCAAACAAGGCTGGTGCGCCCGCTGGTGCTGCAAAATCCACCGGCGGCATGCCGGGCGGGGGCGCGGTGTAATCGCGCAGCAGCCGATCCAAGTTGCGGGCCATTGCCGAACTCTAGCATAAACGGCGGACGAAAGGGCGTTTTGGTGTCGGACGTTACGTCACTGCAGCAGCGTGCGGTCGCCGGCGATGCGCACGCGCAGTTCGAGCTGGGCCGGCGCCTGCTCGTTGGCCGCGACGCGCCGTTTGCGCCGCAAGATGCGCTGAAGCTGATCGAGGCGGCGTCGAAACAGGACCACACCGGCGCGCTTCAGTTGTCCGCCGTGCTTGCCGCCGCCGCCATTGGCCGCGCGACGGATTGGAACGTGGCGTTCGATTTCATGCGCCGCGCCGCCGAGCACGGCGATGCGAGCGCGCAAGCGCAGATCGCAATCGTGGGCGATCATTTCGCCGATCAGCTCACGATACCGCGCGCCGTTCAGCACGTAGCCGCGCCGCGGGTGCTCACGTTCGAGCGCTTCCTCTCACCAGCGGCGTGTGCATGGATCATGGACCGCGCGCGCCCAAGTCTCGACGCCGCCCGCATCAAGAACGCCGAGCAGGGCGGCGCCAATGTCCACGCCATTCGCTCCAATACCGGCATGGGCTTTTCGTTGATCGACACCGATCTTGTCCTTCAGCTCACCCATGCCCGCATCGCGGCGGCGATCGGTCAGCCTGTTTCGCACCAGGAGCCGACCAACATCCTGCATTACGCTCCCGGCCAGGAATATCGCCCGCACTTCGACTTCATCGATCCAGGCGTCGCGCACTTCGCACGCGAACTGCAGACGGTTGGCCAGCGGACGACGACGTTCCTGATCTACCTCAACGACGATTACGATGGCGGCGCGACGACGTTTCCGCGTCTCGACTGGAGCTTCAAGGGCAAGACCGGCGATGCGCTGGCGTTCTGGAACGTCACCAATGGCCAGCCCGACCCTCTCACTCTGCATGCCGGCACGCCCACAACGAACGGCATGAAGTGGCTATTTTCCAAGTGGGTGCGAGATCGCCCGTTGCCCTTGGTGTAGCGGCGATGCGGCCGGGAAGATGAGATGAGTGTAGACTCTGCCAGCCCAAAGGCGCTTTTGCACGCCGCGTATCGCATGCTGGCGGCGCCTGAAGGCGAGGCGGATCCACAGCGCGCCGTCGAGATGGTTCGCGCTGCGTGCGCGCAAGGAAGTACGGAGGCTTGGCGCTACAACGCCACGTTCGCGGCCCTCGGTATCGGTCAGCCCCAAAGCGTCGAGACCGCGTTCGCGAGCCTCGGCAGAGCCGCGGCGCTAGGCGATGAGGCTGCGGCGGCACAACTCAAAATCCTTGCGCCATCCGGAAACTTCGACGCGGCTGCGTGGTTCGCGCCATCGCCGACGATTCAATATTGTGACAGCCCGCGCCTCTACACGGTTGAAGGCTTTCTCGGAAAGGCGGCCTGTGACTGGTTCATCCGCGCTGCGCGCCCGCGCCTGGAGCCGGTCCGCATTAAGACGCCCGATGGCGGCCCCGTGATTCACCCGACCCGCAACAACAGTGGCGCCGGGTTTTCGCCGCTCGCAAGGGACTTGGTCGTCCAAATGACGCGGCTGCGCATGGCGGCCGCGCTGGGCCTGCCCGTTGCCTGCCAGGAAGACACCAACGTCCTGCACTACGGCCCCGGCCAGGAATACAAGCGCCACTACGATTTCATCACCCCCGGCGAAGAGCATGGCTTCGCTGACGAGCTACGCCTCGTCGGACAGCGTGTGGTGACGCTGCTTGTCTATCTCAACGACGACTATGAGGGCGGCGAGACAGAGTTTCCGCGGTTGAATTGGCGTTACAAGGGCAAGGCCGGCGACGCGCTGATCTTCTGGAATCTCTCGGCCGCCGGCGAGCGCGAGCCATTCTCGCTGCACGGCGGCCTGCCGGTCATAAGCGGTGAGAAGTGGCTGCTGTCGCAATGGGTTCGGCAGCGGCCGACGCCTCTGCGATAACGGAGGGGACGGCGGTCTTGCAATGCGGGCGTCAGTCCGCGAAGGGAGAGGCCGCATCGCTTCCCAAGGAATTTTCGATGGTCAAGTCAGGTTCAGTCAAAAAGGTCGTGCTCGCATATTCGGGCGGGCTCGACACCTCCATCATCCTGAAGTGGCTGCAGGAGACCTATGGCTGCGAGGTCGTCACCTTCACGGCTGACCTCGGCCAAGGCGAGGAGCTGGCGCCGGCGCGCGAGAAGGCGCTGAAGATGGGCGTGAAGCCCGAGAACATCTTCATCGATGATCTGCGCGAAGAATTCGTGCGCGATTTCGTCTGGCCGATGTTCCGCGCCAACACGCTGTATGAAGGCCAGTACCTGCTCGGCACCTCGATCGCGCGGCCGCTGATCGCCAAGCGCCAGATCGAGATCGCCAACCTCGTCGGCGCCGACGCCGTCTGCCATGGCGCGACCGGCAAGGGCAACGACCAGGTCCGCTTCGAAGTCAGCTATTACGCACTGAAGCCCGACGTGAAAGTCATCGCGCCGTGGCGCGAGTGGGAGTTCGAAGGGCGCCCCGATCTCATCGCTTACGCCAAGAAGCACGGCATCCAGATCGCGCAAGGCAAGGAGCAAGCCGCGCCGTTCTCGATCGACGCGAACTTGCTGCACACGTCGAGCGAAGGCCTGGCGCTCGAAGAT
This sequence comes from Hyphomonadaceae bacterium, assembly GCA_020848895.1. Taxonomy (GTDB): domain Bacteria; phylum Pseudomonadota; class Alphaproteobacteria; order Caulobacterales; family Aquidulcibacteraceae; genus Vitreimonas. The sequence continues at coordinate 467 of JADLHI010000054.1, read as the reverse complement.
CCGGACGTCGAAGTGCCGGACATCGTCACCAAGCGCGGCGACCGTCGCACCATCACGCCGGAAGAAGCGCCGGATAAAGCCGAGGCCATCGTGCTTTCGTTCGAGCGCGGCGATCTTGTCGCCATTAACGGCAAGGCGATGAAGGCGCACGAGCTGCTCGGCGAACTCAACCGCCTCGGCTCGAAGCACGGCATTGGCGGTCTCGATCTCGTCGAGAACCGCTATGTCGGCATGAAATCGCGCGGTTTCTACGAAACGCCCGGCGGCACCATCCTCTGGTACGGCCACCGCGCCATCGAGAGCATCACTCTCGATCGCGGCGCCATGCATTTGAAAGACGAGCTGATGCCGAAATACGCCGGCATCATCTATAACGGCTTCTGGTGGACGCCCGAGCGCAAGATGCTGCAGGCGGCGATCGACGCCAGCCAGGACAGCGTCACCGGCGATGTGACGCTGAAACTCTA
>JADLHI010000494.1 GCA_020848895.1 Hyphomonadaceae bacterium | reverse complement strand
TCCGGATTTGATCGAACTTGGCGTGGACGCCGTCAACTCGCAGTTGTTTTGTATGGATATGCACCAGATCGCAGAACGCGCCAAGGGCAAAATCACCTTTTGGGGGGAAATTGACCGACAACACGTCCTGCCCGAAGCTCCGGAAAAAGGCCGGGAGGCCGTCCGCCAGGTTGTACACCATTTGTATGACCCGCGCGGCGGCGTCATCGCGCAAATGGAGTTCGGCCCCGGCGCCAATCCCGCAACGGTCATGGCTGTCTATGACGAATGGGAAAAACTCACGGACCTGGGGTAGATTGGCCAGCGGATCGGGCGGTCCTATAATGGCGATAGGAATGAGTTTGCACAACCGTAACGCATCCGTACTAGCTGTGCTCCCTGATTCGGCATATCATACCTGTTTGCTCTGGAATGAATGAAGTAGCGATTGTGTTATGACGACTCATAGTTCGGTAGACATATGAGTCGTCATAGCACGAATTGCTTAAGACCAGCAAAGTAAGTATACTGTACCCCATGAAAACCAAAGCGATGAAGAAAAGCCAACCGAAAATCCATGATTCGGGGTATAAGAAGCTCTTCTCCAACCGCACCATTTTCCAGCAGTTGATCGAGACGTTCATCACGGAAGCATGGGTAAAAGATCTGGATTTCTCCCAGTGTGAGACGCTGGACAAATCGTTTATCACCGATCACTACAAAGAGACAGAAAGTGACCTGATTTATAAGTTGAAATTGCGCCGGAAGACGGTCTACATTTACGTCTTGCTGGAGTTTCAATCCAAGGTGGATCGCTTTATGGTGCTGCGGGTGCTGTTCTACATCCTCAGCTTTTACATGGACTACACGGCCAACTACAAGCGGATCAAAAAGTTGCCGGCCATCTATCCGATTGTGTTGTATAACGGTAAACGCAAATGGAGTGCGCCGACCAGCATCAGCGACTTGATCGAAGATGAACCATCGTTGGGTGCGTACGCGATTGATTTCCAATATCTGCTCTTGAATGAGAAGGCATACAGCAAAGAACAATTGCTGACCATCCGCAACATTGTTTCTACCTTGTTTCTGGCAGAAGGACACTATGACATCGCCTTACTCGAACAAGAGTTGCTGAATCTCTATGAGCAAGAGTCAGATAAACAGGCGGTATCGCTCTTTTTGAACTGGTTTCGTCAATTGGCCTTGTATGGCAAAGTGTCGCCGGATGACTATGCAACGTTGGATACAGTCTATCGGACGAAAGAGGAGGTACAAACCATGTTAGTGGCAACCTTAGAACAAGAACGCCAGAAGATTTATCGGAAAGGGCAAGCCGAAGGCGAAGCGTCTGGTTTAGCCAAAGGCGTGGAAGCCCAACGGCAAACGTTACTTCAATTTATTCATTGGCGCTTTCAAACGAGCGAAGAAGAACAAAAGCAGGTAACCGAGCAACTTGCACAAATCAACGATTTACAACAATTAACCCAACTGAGTGAACTCTTTTTACAGGCAGCTACGCTGGATGAGTTTACAAAGCAGGTTGCCGCCTTTTTACCTTCACCAGTCCTCAATCAGCGTTGATGCTTAGCTTCGTATCTATGCTGCGCCAAACGCCGGTGTGAGCCGACCAGGGGTGAGCTCGCCTACATCGCGTTCACTCCTGTCGACTCACATGGGCGTTTGACTGTGCTCTACTGTCGCGTGGTAAAGCGCCGACGTCCACCTTTGCTCCCAATCGAAGATGCCTCTACTGCCTGCGGCGGGATTGACAAGCGGAGCGGGTGATCGTATATTGGCAATATCGATGAGCTTGCATCATCATAACGCATCCGTACTATTTGTGAGCCGCTGCTGCGGGATATCATACCTGTTGCCGCTGGAATGAATGAAGTAGCAATTGTGTCCGCAGAATCATAGTTGGGCGCGTTGGTCAACCACATCGAAAATTTCCATCATATGTTCTAATCGATCCAGAAACACTATGTTACTCTGCGCGACCCACCTGAAGTGTGGACTATCGTAGCAGCCGCCCGCGTCGTCGCCATACCTGCGCACGCAAAGGAGCCCGGAATGTTTATCAATATTGGAGGACGCCGCATTGCCGCCGAGTTTGCAGGAATCGGCACCCCCACCGTCGTGTTTGATGCCTTTGGTGGGGCCGGCACTGATGCTTGGGCACCGCTTTGGTCGGCGGTAACGGCTTTCACACATGCCTGTCGGTATGATCGTGCAGGGACTGGCCAAAGCGACCCGTTTCCTGAGCCCGTCAGCGGCCGCCAACTTGTCGCCGATCTGCATACCGTATTGGGGCAGACGCAAACGGCCCCACCCTACCTGCTCGTTGGAGCATCCTTTGGGGGCGCGATCATGCAACTCTTCGCCCGAACGCATCCGGCCCTGGTCGCTGGATTGATCCTGTTGGATTCCATGCATTGGGATCAGGTGCCGCGCTTTTATCAGTCAGATCCAAGCCAAGGTGCCGCATTAGAAGCAGAAATCGCAACACATCTCGCCGCAATCGATTGGCCGTCCACCGCTCAGCAACTGCGGAGCGCTCCACCACTTCCGGCGATCCCGCTGCGCGTTATCTCTCGCGGTCGTCAGACCGTTGTTGGCGCTGTTTGGGCAGACCTCCAACGCGACCTTGTCCAGCAAAGCGCAAGCGGTCAGCAGATTATCGCAGAACAGAGTGGGCACGGGATCGTGTTCGATCAACCAGAACTCGTCGTCGAGGTGATTCGCGCCTTGGTATTCGACCTACGCGACGCAAGTAGCGCCATATAAGCATTCAGGGGCTGCAGAAGGAGATTATCCTTGCGAACGTTGACGGACTCGATGCACGCGCCCAACAATGCGTTGCAACCGACGCCGCTTTGCGGCCACAAGATCGGTACGATTTTAGAAGCTGATTTCAGCTCAACAGGCATATCTATCTATCGGTGCGGCGCGGGTGAAGCGCAGGCCGCTTGGCGGCAAGGCCAATAAGTTCATTCGCCAATAAGGAGGCAGTCTAATCGCGAAACCAAACTTCAATGATATTTCAATACCTTCGCCAAGATGAGGCAGAAAAGGAGCTTTCGAGTAAGATAGGTTTTCAACTCTCACATTGGAAATCTAGCAAACAGGAAAGCTCCCGATGGATATTATCACGCTACTAACGGTATTGAG
>JADLHI010000053.1 GCA_020848895.1 Hyphomonadaceae bacterium | reverse complement strand
CGCCCAACGCGAAGCGCGTCGTCATCAAAGGCGCCGGCCATGTGCCGCATCTCGAAGCGCCGGACGATTTTTTGAATCATATCGAGGCTTTCGTCCGTGAAACACGGCGGCCCGAATTGAGGAGCGGAGGAGCAATTCCATGAGAAAATTTGGAGATAAGGCGCGCATAGCGCTGCTGCTAGCGAGCGTTGCAGCGTCACCGTTTGCACTGGCGGCGCCATCATATGCGCAAGACACGGTGACCGAGGAAGAAGAGCTGGTCGTCACCGCCCGCCGTACGGAAGAATCGCTGCAGGAAGTGCCGGCTTCCGTGTCGGCCTTCTCCGAGCAACAATTGCAACGCCTCGGCGCCACCGACGCCACAGGCCTGCAAGGCGCGGTGCCGAACCTGAACATCGTTCAAGGCCGCGGCTCATCGAACGCCACCAATATCTACATCCGCGGCGTCGGCCAGCCTGACGCACTGCAGACCTTCGACCCCGCTGTCGGCTTCTACGTCGATGGCGTCTACTACTCGCGGATCCGCGGCACGCAGATGGATCTGCTCGACATCGAGCGCGTCGAAGTGCTGCGCGGCCCGCAAGGCACGCTCTACGGCAAGAACACCATCGGCGGCGCCTACTCGATCATCACGCGTCGTCCAGGCCAAGACCCGCACGGCCTGTTCCAGGTGACCGCTGGCGATTACGGCCAACTTGAGTCGCGCATCGCGGCATCCGGCCCGCTGACCGACACCCTCGCCATTGGCGGCGCCCTCTTCGGCGCCTCACGCGACGGCTATGTCACCAACCCGGTGACCAATGAAGAGTACAACAACCGCAACGCCTGGGGCGGTCGCTTCCAAGCCGCCTGGGATCCGGCGTCGAACTTCAATGTCGATTTCTCGGTCGATTACGCTGAGGAAGACAATGCTCTGACGATGGGCCAAGCCGTCAGTTCGCTGACGACGATCGTCGGCGTGCCGATCCCGGCTGGCGCCGTGCCGTCGCCGCTGCCGGAGTTCAACTTCACGGCGCGCGCCACGCCTGGCCTGCCGAACTCGAGCGAGATGACGCACTGGGGTTCGTCCCTGCGCGCCAGCTGGGAACTCAGCGACAATCTCACGCTGCGTTCGATCTCGGCCTACCGCAACCTGAACTACACCGACTATGTCGACATCGACGCGACGTTCCTCGAACTCGGCGATGTTCTTGTCGACGTCGATCAGGATCAAGTCAGCCAAGAGTTCCAGGCGATTTGGGAAGGCGATCGTTGGACGACCATCGGCGGCCTCTTCTATCTGCGCGAGAATGTCGGCTCGCACCAAGAAGCGTACGCTGACGATCTGCTCGGCACGTTCCTCGGCGGCGGCACGTTTACGCGTACTGTCGATGACGATTTGCAAACCACGAGCATGGCCGCGTACGTGAACGCGACGTATCAGCTCACGGATCGCCTCAGCGTTTCTGGCGGCCTGCGTTACACCGAAGAAGAGAAGGATTACTTCCGGACAACGTCCACGTTCTCAAGCAACGCGCTCTTCACCGCCAACCCGGCGCGCCCGCCTGTCAACATCAACGACACGTGGGACGACATCTCGGGGCTGATCTCGATCGACTACCAGCTCACCGATGATTTCCTGCTCTACGGGCGCGTCGCCCAGGGCTTCAAGTCGGGCGGCTTCAACGGCCGCGCCAACAACCCCGGTGAAGAAGCGCCGTACGATCCTGAAACCGTTACGTCCTACGAAGCCGGCTTCAAGTCAGATTGGTTCGACAACACGCTGCGTGCGAACTTCGCTGTCTTCTACAACGATTATCGCGACTTCCAGGCGCGCGTGTCGAACCTGACGACCGACCCGGGCTCGGGCCTGCCGAGCATCGAGCTCACTGTGCTCAATGCTGGTCAGCTCGAAATTTCGGGCGCTGAACTCGAACTCAGCTACCGCCCCGTCGAAGCGCTCACGCTCGATGCACAGATCGGCTATCTCAATGCCGAGTACGGTGAGTTCGAAGATCTGCGCTTCACGAGCTTCGGCAACAGCCGCGCATTCCAGACACCGGCCTTCTCGCCGGAATGGACGTCGCGCTTTGGCGCCGCCTACACGTGGGATGTCGGTGCTGAAGGTTCTGTCGTTCTCGCCGGCTCGGCCCGCTTCCGCTCGCGCCAAGCGCTTGCTGTCGACAACACGATCACCAACTCAACGACCGAAATCGCGGGCCTCTTCCAGGATGATTACTGGCTCTACGACGCCAGCCTCACCTGGAACGTCAACGACATCTTCTCGATCGCGGTGCAGGGCCGCAATTTGAGCGATGAAGTCTACAAGACGGACGGCCAGGAGTTCTCGTCGGTCGGCAACATCCGCACCGTCTATTACGGCGCTCCCCAAACGACGAGCATCGTGTTCACCGCGCGCTACTAAGCGCGGTTCGGCGGCGGCGCTCCCTCCTAGGCGCCGCCGCTTCTCCTTCCTCTTCCCGACTGCGGGCGGTGCTCCTCCGAGCGCCGCCCTTTTCTTT
>JADLHI010000052.1 GCA_020848895.1 Hyphomonadaceae bacterium | reverse complement strand
GTGGGCTTTCCGCGTTCGGGAACGACTTTGCTTGAGCAAGTCTTGTCTGCGCACTCGCGGATCGTTTGCATTGAAGAGCGCGAGCATTTGGCGCTTGCGGCTCAGAAGGTTGCGGGAAATCCCGAGAAGCTTGCCGAGTTGAGTGATGCTGAGATTGACTCCATTCGGGCCGAGTATTGGAAACGTGTTGGCGCCGAGACCGAAATTCGGGGCGGAGTTGTTGTCGATAAATTGCCTTTGAATGTCATTTTCTTGCCGTTGATCCGGCGAGTGTTTCCCGACTCCAAGATTTTGTTTGCGCTGCGCGATCCGCGCGATGTGGTGCTTTCTTGCTTTCAGCAGCGCTTCGGCATGAACGCGGCGATGGTGCAATTCCTGGAGCTGAATTCAGCGGCGGCCTACTACGATAAAGTGATGAGCCTTGGGTTGATTTGCCGGGAGCGGTTGGGGCTTTCGGTGTTCGAAGTTCGCTACGAAGACGTCGTGGCTGATCTCGAAAAAGTTGCGCGGGGCGTGACTTCGTTTTTGGAACTGCCTTTCGAAAGCTCGATGCTTTCGCCGGCAGAGGCGGCTTTGCAGCGGAACATCAATACGCCTTCGGTTCGCCAGGTCGTTCAGCCGATTTACAATCGCTCGGTGGCGCGTTGGAAAAAGTACGAAGCGCAGCTCGCTCCGGTTTTGCCTTTGCTGAGCGATTGGGCAGAGCGGCTCAACTACGCGCGTTGAGGTCGGGATCGAGTTTTTGGCCTTCGTCGAGTTGCACCCCCAGAGAATTCAGCAGCATTGAAACGAGCGTGTATTGGCCGGCGGTGAGGATGCAATCCATGCATTGGCGGTCGGTAAAATGAAGTTTCAACTCGGCCCAGACTTTGTCTGAGATGAATTGCGACGCGTGCAGATCGTCGCTGGCGCGGATGAGAGCTGCATCGGCGGGCGACCAGTTTGGCGCCTCGGCGCCGGTTTTAATGGCTTCGATTTCGGCTTCGCTGATGCCGGCGCGCAGGCCGATTTCGACGTGCTGCGTCCATTCATAGCCGGAGCGGCAGAGATAGCCGATGCGCAGAATGACGATCTCGCGCTGGCGCGCATTGAGGCTGTTCTTCTTCGAGAGAATGTAGCTGCCCCACGTCAAGAAAGGCGTCAGCGCATCGGGCGCGTGCGCGAAGGTGCGAAAAATGTTGAGCGGCTGGCGCCCGGGAACGACGGCGCGCAACAGCGCTTCGCGCTGTTCCGGGGTAAGAGCGGCGTCGCTGAGCGGAGTGATACGGGGATGTGAGAGGCGCATGCTTCTTTCTTAGACACGCTAGCTGGTGTTGAACACCGCCGCCGAGGTTTCCGCTGCGAGAGCAAGTTGGTCGTAGCTCTCGAAGCGTTCACGCGCTTCGGGCGGCGCGATGAAGAGTTCGCGCACGCGGTGCGGCGTCGCGTGGAGCTGGCGCGAGAGCCGGCGCGCGTAGGGCAACGGATCGTTGTAGGCGCGCAGCAGCGCTTCGTAACGCTCGGCCAGCGCCCAGGCGGAGCGGAAATGGATCGGCGCGCGGCGGATGATAATTTCGCGGTCCTGGCGGAGGATCGGCGGATAGCGCTTGCGGCTGGCGCCGCGGCGTTGCGCGCGGCTTTGGCGCAGGCTGTGTGGGCGGGGGTCTTCGTGGATGATGAAGGGGCGGGGATGTTTATGGACCGCCAGTGTCCTGCCGGCATGCGCCGGAGCCGGCCGGCGAGGCGCCAGCGGTCCATAGAAACAGCGAAAACTTACGCGCCATTTCTCCGACGCTTCGGCGAAGAAGTGCTTCAAGTGGCGCGTGCGTTTGCGCGGGGCGCGCAGAAGTGGGCGGCCGTTGGGCTTGGAATAGGCCGCGGCTTCAATGAGGAGCAGACGCCGCATCATCGCTTCGCCGGTGCGCAGCCACGACGCCATCAGCTGATGCGCTTTGAGTGTGAGCGTGTGCTTGGCGGCGACGTGGGAGGGATCGCCGAAGAGCGCGGCGAGAATGTGCATGAACGCCTCCGCGGCACGCCACAGCGCGAGCGGCGCTGTGCGGTCGAGATGCGTGTCGGTTGGTGGTGAGGCGTTCATGTGGGGTGGAGTATGCGGCGGGTTTGAGGGCCGCCGGATAGATTGAGATCTATCCTCGGTTTTCCCCCTCTCCCTCGCGGAGAGGGGGCTAGGGGGTGAGGGGCGTTCAGCTAGCGCGGTGTCGCCGAGAGCGCTCGGTGCGAAATCGCGAACTGCGCGCGCGTGTCTTCGCCCCTCATCCCCCAACCCCTTCTCCGCAAGGGAGAAGGGGAGTCGCGCGTGACTAGGCGATCAGGGCCCCTTCCGCCTTCTTCCGCGATACGGCGGCTTCTTTGCGCGCACTGTTGCGCCTGTCGCTGTGGCGCGATCTCCGTCACGTGCCGTTCGCACCGCTGTCTCCGCCGCTTCGCGCAGGGCTTCCTGGCGCGCTAGGGGGTCGTCCGCAATCAGCAACTCCGTTTCTTGTAGGCGTTTGATTTCGTCGCGCAGTCTTGCGGCGGTTTCGAACTCCAGGTCGGCGGCGGCGTCTTTCATCTGTTTTTCTAGGTCGGCGATGTAGGTTTTTAGGTTGTGGCCGATGAAAGGGGCGCTGTCTTCGCTCATGCCGGCTGGAAGCCGGCGGTCCTTGCCGCCGGCGCCGCGTTTGAAGGCCATCGGGTCGCGTGGGTCGATGG
>JADLHI010000497.1 GCA_020848895.1 Hyphomonadaceae bacterium | reverse complement strand
AGGCGAACGCAGGAGGATGTGGAGCAGCGGATCGCAGAGAATCGGCGGTCGTTTGTGGGGATTGGGTTGGCGGCGACGTTTGGTTTGTTGTGTTTGTTGTTTTTGTTCACAAAGCTGTTTGATATCGGGCCAAAGCCCTTGTCGTTTGGTGTGCGAAAGAGGAGCGTGGGAAAGTAGGTTGGGTGCGAGGGAGGAGCGTTGGATTGATCGGATGGCAGCGTGGGGAGGGGTGGATGGAGGCAGACGACGGCAGCGAGAGGAGTTGGGTGGAGGGAGGGGTGTAGGGATCGATCAGGGCCAAGAGAGGAGGAAAGAAAGGGGGCGATGGAGGCGGTCACGCCATGCTTTTTCGTTGTGGATGGCGTTTGGTTCGACGTAATGGAGTAGGTTGAGATCATCGAGGTAGCCGAGTTGTCGCATGGTGTCTCGCATCTGGAGGGTGACTTGGTAGTTGTCTTGGGGGGAGCCTGAATCGATGTAGACGACGAGGTTTTGGAAGCCTTTGGTTTGGAATATCTCGCCGAGGGTGGGGTTGTTTGCTCCGATCTTGCCCCATCCAAAGGTGCTAGAGAGCGCACCGATGCGGAAGAAGGTACGGGGATAATGGACGCCGAGCCAAAGAGAGATCAAGCCACCAAGCGAAGAACCCATGACGGCGGTGTGGCGGTGGTCGGGTTGTGTGCGATAAAGCCCGTCGATGTAGGGTTTGATATCTTTGAGCAAGAAGTCGGCGTAGTCGTTGGCTTTGCCTCCAGCGGAGGTTCCGCTGATCTTGTCGGTTGTGTGGGTGTATTCGTCCATTCTGCCGATCGTGTTTTCGACACCGACGACGATAAAAGGCTTGAGTTGTCCAGCTTTGATCATCTGATCGGCCCAGTTTTTGACGCCCCATCCGCCCCAGATCGCTTGATCATCAAAGAGGTTTTGTCCGTCGTGCATATACAAGACGGGATAGCGGGTTTTGGCGCTGCGATAGTTGGGGGGGAGGTAGACGATGAGCTTGCGTTTGTTTTGGAGCTTGGTGGCTGAGAATTCGTCGTGTTGTTCGAGTGTGCTGGTGTCGGTGGTGGCGTCGGTATTGAAGAGGGAGTTGGAGCCAAAAGGTCCGTACTCAAATCGCCGATTGACGGGGTCTGTGATCCATTGAGGGGTGGCGGAGGAGTCGACGAACTTGTAGGCGTATTGGGCATCTTGGGTCATGGTGATT
>JADLHI010000051.1 GCA_020848895.1 Hyphomonadaceae bacterium | reverse complement strand
GCTGAATTTGGGGTAGATTCGCCCCAGAACGGTCAAACTGCGGGGCGACGCATCTTTGCTGCAGTCCGGCTTGGCGGGGGCCGCGTGGCTCGTCTAGAACCAAGCCCGAGAGATTTGAGGGAGGCGGACGTTGTCCAAACCAATCGCACTCGTCGTGGTGCTCGCTGCGGCCACTGCCGCCAGCGGCTGCGCGGGACTGTCGCGCGCTGTCGGCGCGTCGCGTTCGTCGCCTGACGAGTTCCGCGTGATGACGCATGCACCGCTGACGCTGCCGCCGGATTACAATCTGCGTCCGCCGCGTCCGGGTGAAGCGCGCCCGGGTGAAAGCGATCCGTCGAGCGAAGCGCGCGCTGCGCTATTCGGCGACAACGTCGGCCAAGGCGCGAGCCAAGGCGAGCGTGCGTTCATCACCGCCGCCGGCGCCGCAACCGCTGACGACAACGTTCGCGACCAGATCGATTACGAAGCGCAAGGCGTCGTGCGCCGCAACGAAGGCTTCGTGAATCGTCTGCTGGCGTTTGGCGGCTCGGGTGGCCCCGCGGTTGCGCCGCTCGATCCGCGTACCGAAGAAGAGCGCCTCGCCGACGATGAATCCATTCGTCGCGCAACCGGCGGCGGCCAAGTGACGATCGAACGCGATCGCGGCGGCTTCAAGCTTCCGGGTACCTGAACGTCTTGTCCGGCGGGGTGGGCAAGCGCTTCATCGTAGCATGTTTGGCGTTGCTGGCGCTGACGGCGTCGGCTTACGCGCGCGAGCAAGAGTTCGTCCGGCCTGAAACTTTCACGCTTCGCAACGGCCTGCAGGTCGTGGTGATCACCGATCGGCGTGCGCCGGTGGTCACGCACATGGTTTGGTATCGTGTTGGCGCCGCGGACGAGCCGCGCGGGCATTCTGGCATCGCGCACTTCTTTGAACATCTGATGTTCAAGGGTACGCGCCAAATCGCGCCGGGCGAATTCTCGCGCACGGTCGCCAGGAACGGCGGTGAAGACAACGCGTTCACGAACTGGGATTACACCGCCTATTACGAGCGCATCGCGCGCGACCGGCTGGATCTGGTCATGCGCATGGAAGCGGATCGCATGCGCAATCTGCAATTCTCCGATGAGACGTTTGCGTCCGAGCGCGACGTCATCGTCGAAGAACGCCGCCAGCGCGTCGACAACAATCCGGGTTCGGTGCTCGGCGAGCGCATGCGCGCGATGCTGTGGCCGCATCATCCTTACGGCACGCCGGTGGTCGGCTGGCTGCATGAGATACAGTCTCTCGATCGTGAGACGGCGCTGCAGTTTTACCGGACATGGTACGCGCCGAATAACGCGATCCTGGTGGTCGCCGGCGATGTCGATGCTGCGGAGTTGCGGCCGTTGGCGGAGCGCTATTACGGGCGATTGCGGCCGACTCGCGATTTGCCTGCGCGCAATTGGGTGAGCGATCCGCCGAGCGTTGGGCCGATGCGCGTGACGCATCGCGACGAGAAAGTGCGCCAACCGTCGTTCTCGCGTCTCTATCGCGCGATCAGCTACGGCACCGACACGGGCCATCAGGCGCATTCGCTCGATGTCGCGATGGAAATTCTCGGCGGCTCGGAAACCAGCCGCCTCTATCGGGCGCTGGTGGAAGATCAGCGCATCGCGGTGAGCGCGGGCGCCAGCGCAAGTTCCTCCGGCTTGGGCGGCGGCAGCGCGTCAGTGTGGGCAACGCCGGTTGAGGGCGTCACGCTCGAACAGGTCGAGGTGGCCGCGGATGCGGTGATCGCGGAATTCTTGCGCAACGGGCCGACCGATGCGGAGTTGACGCGGGCCAAGAACTCGCTTTCCGCAAACGCGATCTATTCGCGCGACAGCCAAGAGAGTCTTGCCAACATCTATGGCTCCTCGCTGGCGCAGGGCGAGAGCATCGACGATGTCGTGAACTGGCCAGCGAATATCGAAGCGGTGACCCGCGATGATGTGGTCGCGCTTTCGCGCCAGACGCTGGATATCAATGCGTCAGTCACCGGCTGGCTGCTGCCGGAGGAAGGGCAGTGATGGGGGCGGCGCCGTTCTTCAGCCCTCTCCCTCGCGGAGAGGGCGCCGGCGAAGGGCCGGCGGGTGAGGGGCATTCCGACGCTCAGGCGCCTGCATGTTTGAACGCCGCTCATCCCCCAACCCCTTCTCTGCAAGGGAGAAGGGGAATCGCGGCGCTGCTGGTCGCTGCGTTCGCTGTTTTTGCGCTTCCTTCGCCGGCCTATGCGCAGGCGCGGACGGAGGCCGTTGCTTCGCATCATGCTGTCAACGTCCAGCGCATCACCTCGCCACATGGCATCGAAGCCTGGCTGGTTTCTGACTCTACCGTGCCGATGATCGTCATGCGCGCGTATTGGCGCGGCGGTTCGGCGATCGAGCCGCAGAACGTGATCGGCGTCACCAGCGTGATGACTGACATGCTGACCGAAGGCGCCGGCGACATGAACGCCAACGCCTACAAAGAGCGGCTGCAAGATCTGAACATGTCGGTGGGTTTCTCCGCCGGATGGGACGGCGTGGGCATGAGCCTCACCACGCTCAGTGAGAACAGCGACGCGGCGTTTGAGATGGCGCGCCTGGCGCTCAACGAGCCGCGGTTCGATGCCGAGCCGCTGGCGCGGATCAAGCGGCAGATGCTGGTGGGCCTGCGCACGCGCGAGACCAATCCGAGCTACATCGCCAATCTCGCCTTGGATCAGGCGCTCTATCCGAACCATCCCTATGCACGGCGCACTTCGCGCGAGGGGATCGAGGCAATCAACCGCGCGACGCTGCAGGAGCGGCGTACGGCGCTGTTCAATCGCGCGACGCTGCAGATCACGATTGTCGGTGATATCGGCGCCGAAGAGGCGGGCCGCGCGGTCGATACGATTTTTGGCGGGTTGCCCCAGGGGGCGCGGCCTGGTGAGCCGCCTGAGGCGACGCTGGCTGCGCCAACGCCGCTGATCGTTCGCCAGTTGCCGCAACCGCAGAGCTTGGTGCTGTTTGTCGGCCCGGGCATCCAGGACGAGGATCCCGACTGGATTCCGCTCGCGGTAGCGAACTACATTCTGGGCGGCGGCGGGTTCTCATCGCGGCTGATGGATCAGGTGCGCGAGCAGCGCGGGCTGGTCTATGGCATCGGCACAGGGCCATCGGTGCGCGAGCATTCGGCTGTCATTCGTGGCTCGGC
>JADLHI010000050.1 GCA_020848895.1 Hyphomonadaceae bacterium | reverse complement strand
ACGCGAGCGTTCTCGTCGATGCCGGCGAGCGCACGGGCGCGCGCCAGAGCCACCGAGAAGCCGCCGAGGTGATCGACCAGATGGCGCTCCAGCGCTTGCTGGCCCGTCCACACGCGGCCTTGGGCGACCGTACGCACTTGCTCGGGCGTCATGCCGCGTCCTTCGGCGACGAGGCCGAGGAATTGCGTGTAGGCGCGATCGATGAAGCCCGCGAACGCCGCGCGCTCAGCTTGGTTGAAGCCGCGCTGAGTGGTGAACATTTCCACCATCGGCGAGCCGACGCTGATCGTCTCGGTGTTGGTCGACAGATAATAATCCATCGCCGGGCCGATGATCAGCTTGCCGCCGACGACACCGATCGAGCCGGTGATGGTCGAGGGCGAAGCCACGATCTCATCCGCGAACGCCGAGACGTAATAGCCGCCGGACGCCGCGACATCGCCCATCGAGACGACGATGTGCTTGCCACGTTCCTTGGCCGTGCGCAGCGCCGCCAGGATCTGATCCGAAGCAACCACCGAACCGCCAGGGCTGGAGACGCGGAACACGATGGCCGCCACGTCGTCATCTTCCGAAGCGTCGAGCAGCGCTTGCGCGATGGCGTCGCTGTTCATCACCGACTCGTCGCTGAACAGATCGTGCTGTTCAGGTCCGGAGACGATCGCGCCTTCACCCTGCACAACCGCGATGGTGCGGCCGCCAGAATGCGTCGGCGCGTGATAATCCGAGAAATCGACCATTTCGGCGTTTTCCGCCCGCGCCAGAGCCGCGCGTTCGGCTTCTTCCGGGCGCCCGATCTGATCGATCAGATGCAATTCCTGCGCGTGCTGGGCGGTGAACGGCGTCGCTTCGATAGCCGCGCGCGTCGCTTGGGGGGTGATGCCCCGATCGGCGGCGATGTTGGCGACCATGTTGTCGTAGATGCCGTTCATCAGGCTGGTGATCTCTTCACGGTGCGCCGGCGTGAACGTGCGTTGGGTCAGCGAGTTGGGATAGGTCTTGTAATCCTCGCGCTGCTCGAACTGCGCTTGCATGTGATAGCGCTGCAGCGTCTGGCCGAAGAAGGTGACTTCAGCCGAAAGACCCATCGGTTGGAATTCGCTGGTCTCCTGCAACCAGACTTCATCCGAATCCGCGATCGCCATGTAGCCCGGCATGCCCATGCGAACGCCGTCGTTCTGCAAGTGCGCGACAACGAACTTGCCCGACGCACGAAACGCCGCCAGCGCCGCGCGAAGCTCTTCGGCCTGCGCCGCCTGCATGCCGCCAGTGTTGGCGCGGATGTAGATGCCTTCAACCGCGTTGTCGGTGCGCGCGCCGTCGATCTTGGCGAGCACGTCGAGCAGCGCGTTGCCGCCGCCCAAAGAGGCGAATGGATTGGCGGGACGCTGGTCAGTCAGCGACTCGCGCAGATCGAGCGACAGAACCATGTGCGAGGGCTGCGGCGGCTGGCTGTTGAACGAGGCGCTCAGCATGCCGATCAGGATGATCGGCGCGAGAACCAGGAACAGCACCAGGCCGGTCAGCACACCCGCCACGGTGATGAGAAATTGCTTCACGACAGGAGACTCCCACCCAGCCCCAATGGCGGGTTTATCGATAAATGATATGGAGCGGGGTCCGAACGCAAGTGGAATTTTATCGAAAAATGATAAATCCGGGGCTGCGGGCCGGCGCGAACTGCGCCAAAACCTTGCCGCAACGCAACTTTTCCCCAGCCGCGGCGTGGCGCATGATGCGCAGTGGAGGGCTGGCTCGCTATGGCCGTGTCGCGCGGAAGACCCGCATTCGCCACCGATGACTGGATGCAGGAGCAGCAACTCCGGGCAGAGGCGGAGGCTGAAGGCTGGCGCCGGATGCGCGAGAAGTTAGTCCGCCCCGCACCGGCGCTGCCGCCGCCTCAGGCCCTCGCAGCCGCCATCGAGCAAAATCCCCATCGAACGGGCAGCATCGTCCTCAAGGCCCTCGTCCGCTTCCTGCTGGCGGCGTTTGCGGCCTATCTGGCCTGGATCGCCGGCATGGACGCCCGCTTCGGCGAATTCGACGTCTGGATGGCCACCGGCTCAACTTTCGCCATCGCTCTGGCGCTTTCCATGTTTGGCCCGGCGCGCGGGTTCGTCCACGCGGCGGCGGAGACGATGCGCTGGATGCTGCTGATTGGCGCTGGTTTTGGGGCGACGTGGCTGGCGTTCAACTGGCCGGGATAACGTAACGTAAGCCATCCGTAGCTCCACGGACCTGATCAGTCCTCCTTCGCCAAGGCTTCGGCCTACGCCGACCGAAGTCGGCTACGGCCGACGAAGGTCGGAGGATGACCATCCTCCGCTCCAAGAGCGAAGGATGGTCGGAGTAGCAAGATTCGAACTTACGACCCCCACGTCCCGAACGTGGTGCTCTACCAGGCTGAGCTATACTCCGACGCTTACGCGAGGCGGGCCTTTTACACCGTTTTGCGGGCCGCGCAACGCACCCCGCCAGCGGCGCTAGAGCGCTGCCTTGGCCTCCGCAAAAGCCGCCACCGCCCGCTCAACTTCATCGCGCGTATGGGCGGCTGACATCTGCGTGCGGATGCGGGCCTTGCCCTTGGGCACCACCGGATAGGAGAACGCGATCACGTAAACGCCGCGCTTGAGGAGCTCCTCGGCCAAAGCCACGGCGGGCTTTGCGTCGTAGAGCATGACCGGGATGATCGGGTGTTCGCCCGGGAGCAGATCGAAGCCAGCGGCTTCGAGGCCGCTGCGAAAAAGCTCCATGTTGGACTTGAGCTGCGCGCGCAGGTCATCCCCCTTCGCGGCGATCTCAACCGCTTTGCGCGCGGCGGCGACGATGGGCGGCGGCACGGTGTTGGAGAAGAGATACGGCCGCGAGCGCTGGCGCAGTAATTCAACGATGGCGCGCTTGCCGCTGGTGAAGCCGCCGCTGGCGCCGCCGAGGGCTTTGCCGAGCGTGCTGGTCAGGATGTCGATGCGGTCGATGCAATTGCGATACTCGGCCGTGCCGCGCCCGCCAGGGCCGACGATGCCGGTGGAGTGCGAGTCATCGACGTGGACGAGCGCGTTGTAGCGCTCGGCCAGATCGCAAATCTGATCGAGCGAGGCGATGACGCCATCCATCGAGAAAACGCCGTCGGTCGAAATCAGCTTGAAGCGCGCGCCAGCGGCGTCCGCCGCTTTCAGCTGCGCTTCAAGATCGTTCATGTCGTTATTCTTGTAACGATAGCGCTGCGCTTTGCAGAGGCGAACGCCATCGATGATCGAGGCGTGATTCAGCTCATCTGAAATCACCGCATCTTCGGCGCCGAGCAGCACTTCGAACAAGCCGCCGTTGGCATCGAAACACGACGGATAGAGGATCGTGTCCTCCATCTGCAGCCACTTCGAGAGATCGTCTTCAAGCTGCTTGTGAACCGTCTGCGTGCCGCAGATGAAGCGCACCGAGGCCATGCCGTAGCCCCATTTGTCCAAGCCCTCATGCGCGGCGGCCTTGATGCGCACGTCTTGCGCGAGGCCCAGATAATTGT
>JADLHI010000049.1 GCA_020848895.1 Hyphomonadaceae bacterium | reverse complement strand
GCGCGAGCGTTTGGGCGCGAGTGCAATCAACGCGCTCAAAATCTCAGCTGCAATCCAGGGCCCAGCGCCGAAGGTTTTGACGCCATGCGCAAAGCGCGCGCCGGCTTCGCCGCGCCGATGCGCGCGTAAGCGGGATTGGCGCTTGGCCTTGCTGCGGTGCCCGTCACCGCCGATCGCATCGATCGAAGAGGTGTCGAAGATATCGCGCCGCACCGGCGCGGGCAGGACGCCGAACGTGTTCAGCTTCCAGTGCCAGGCGCGCTTCAAATCCTGATCGATCGGCAGATCGCGCGGCTCCGCCGCGATGAACTTCTCGGCGCCGGCGCGGCTCCACATCTGCGCGCCGGTGCTTCCGGGTATGGTCGAATAGCGAACGAGCTGCGATGCGTCGGTAAGTTCCGCATATGGGATCGCAACCTGCTTGGTGTCATTCGACAGCCGCACGATGTCCCAGTCCGCAGGCAAGCTCTGCAGGACGCGCTCGATCAGTGCGGAAAAGCCTTCGTGCAGTTCGATATCGTCTTCAAAGACGATCACAGGCGCCTGCAGTTCACCCGCTGCGATGCGGCGGCAAATCGCAAGATGGCTCGCATAGCAGCCGGTTTCGCCGGGCGAAAGAAACGAGCGTTCGCGGTCGCCGGCGTTCGGGAAATACGGACGAAGAGTCTCATCGAGCGCCGCGCCGTTCGCGGCGCTCAGCCGCACGGGCGAGAGGCCGGCTTTCGCGCACTCGGCTTCCATGTGGGTTCGACGCGCGGTGTCGCGATCGAGATTGATGTAGATTGTCGCGCCGAGCAGCGTCATGCGCCGCTCCGTGGCGGTTCAACGATGTTGATGTTGAGCAGCTTGCGGAGCTTGCTGATCCGGCGCGGAATGAAGAGGCGACGGTCCAGGTGCGCGCCTTTGACGAGAGAGCCGTCCGCCAGCACTGCAGCGTATGTGGTCAGTCCCGGCTTGGTCTCGGTGATGCCGACGCGATCGCCGCGCGCGGACGCAACCCCGCCCTTGATCACATCGTACATCCCGCCCTTGCCGACAGCGCGCGTATGCAGCACCGGCGCCTTGTCGACGATGAGCAGGCTGCGCTCCTTCGGTTCGGCTTGCGCGGCCCAGAGATAATCCACGCCCCAGCCGCTGGTGCTTGCGTCAAAACTTGTCCGCACCTTTCGTAAGAATTCGCGGTCGAAGCAGAAATTCATGATCTCGACGAAGTTCGTCCAGCGTGCCGTGTATTGGCGCCGCACGAGCGTGATGTCGTGGCTGTAGAATGAGCCGCGCATCAGCGCCGGTTGTGCGAGTTGCGGCTGCAACTGATCGCAGACAGCAAAGAAATCGCGCCACGTTTCGTACGGCGCCCAGATGTCGTCGTCGACGAAGCAGATCCATTTATATGCGTCGAGGCGAGCGCCGAGCTTGTCGATGCAGGCGCTGAGGCCGGGGAATTTGGCGCCGGGATCGTGGGTGAGGGTGGTGTCCGCGGAGCGATCGGGAAACGGATCGCTGGCGCTGCCATAATAGGAAAGATGGAGATCGAACACGCGTTCGGCGTCGCCGACGCCCTCGATCCAGGTGCGATGGATCGATCGTTCGCCGACACGCCCGATCAACAGAGCATTACGCACCATCGCCAAAGCCTAATCGACGCGCTGGAAAATGGCGCCGAGCACGTCGGCTTGCTCGGCATACAGTTCGAGCGCGCGGCGGATATATTTGGCGCGCCGCTCGATGCGCCTCAGGTCCGGCAGCGCCTGGTTGACGAATGTCTCCGTCCGCGGCGGGCTCAGTGTATCGAGCGGCTGGTTATCCGGCGAAAGGCGGAATGCGCCGGCGCCGCCAGCAAGATCGCGCGGCGCTTCGAGGCCCGCGACTTTGGCGGTGTTGTAGCCGCGAAAATCCGCGAAGCTGATGCGGAACTGGGTGCGACGCGCCATCTCGCGCAGCGAGGTTTTGGAATACCAGGCAAGGTGCACCGGCGGATTGTCCGTGCGCCAGACAGCCGATTGCGGAAGAAAATCCTTGCTCGGCGTCGAAACCAGCGCGACGCCGCCGGGCTTAAGCAATGCGCGCAGCGAACTCAGCACCGCGAGCGGTTCTTCCAGGTGCTCGACAACCTCAGTCATAACGATGATGTCGAAGCGTTCATCCGTCGTGGCCGGAAACACGTTCACGTCCGCGCAAACGTAGTAGGGCCCGTAAGTCTGCTTGGCCGCCTCAACGGCGCTTGAAGAAATGTCCAGGCCGCGAATGTCGTGCCCGGCTGTCTTCAACGCGTGCGTCAGATAGCCAAGCCCGCAGCCGACCTCGAGAATCTTGGCCTTGCGGTCCGGATCGAGCGCCTTCACCCGGTCGGCGATGAACCAGTACATCGCCTCGAAGTCGCTCAGCGTGGCCAGCGGCTCGACCGAGTCGCGGACGGCGTTGCGAAGCCGCAGATAGCGATCATAGCCCGAGAGCTTTTCGGGCTGCTTGTAGATCGCATCGTAGACGCCGCCGTCCGACTTGAACGGCCAGGCGAATTGCAGATCGCACTTATCGCATGCGTGGATGTCAAACGTTGTGGGGGCGCGATAGCCGGCGTAGCCGGCGCGCAAAAGCGGTGCGGCTTCACCGCAAATGGGACAGGGATTTGCGGCGGCGCCCGGCATCGCGGCGTGGCTTAGAGGCGCGTTCGGAGGCGCGCAAGCGGCGACCTCTCGATGATGTGTTCGCCCCCTGAAGCATTTGCTCTTGCGGTGTTCGGCAAAACCGTGCGCGGTGCTTTTTGATGGCCGTAAGCCTCGGATTTCAGAGGGTTTCGGCAAAGTGACCCGCGACCGCGACGAAGCGACGGTAAATTGCGACGAAGAGGAGCAGGAGCTGCAGTCCGTGACCTCACCAGCGGCTGCAAGTTCGGTAAGTTAGCGCCATGAGGGATGGAGCGGAGCCAGTGCCAGATGCGGGCGTGCGCCGGAGCCTGCTTGAGCATCCTGCCTGGACGCGCTGGGGGGCTCATGTCGGCTTTTGGCTGATGTATCTCGCCATCCGGACGGCCGCCGCCGGGGCCGACCCGCCGGAGGACGTCAACGACTTTCCGTATCTGCTCAATCGCGGCCTCGTTGTCTTTACGTATTTTCTGCTGACCGGCATTTTGTTGGCCGTTATCGCCGGCCCACGCGCGGCGCGCTCGAACTGGGCGCGCAATCTGGCTTTGGTGCTGGGCGCACTGGCGCTGGCGCCGCTGACTCAATACAGCGAACAATTCTGGCCGCAGCGGCTCGCCGGTTTTTCGCCCGATCCCTATCCATTCGTGATCTATCTCTTCCAGTTCGGCTGGGCGTTGCCGCTCTGGGGGCTGACGCAAGCGCTGTTGGGTTACCACTTCGAGACGATGGCGCAGGCGCGGGCGGTGACGCGGGCGCAAGCGCTCGCCTACGATGCGCAGCTGCGGATGCTGCACTACCAGATCAATCCGCACTTCCTGTTCAACACGCTGAACGCGATCTCGACGCTGGTGCTGGAGAAGCGCAACGAAGCAGCAGAGAGTATGATCCTGAAGCTGGCTGGCTTCCTGCGCTATTCGCTCGATCGTCAGCCGACAGCGCTGGCTAATCTCAGCGCCGAATTGGAAGCGCAGCGCAAGTATCTCGAAATCGAGCAGACGCGCTTTGACGACAAACTGAAGGTGCGCTTCGAGATCGAGCCGGGCCTGGAAAGCGCCATGCTTCCGAGCCTCATCCTGCAGCCAGTGCTGGAGAACGCGATCAAGTACGCGGTGACGCCGAGTGTCGACGGCGGATCGATCACGGTGATGGCCCGCCGCGATGGCGACGTGCTGCGCATCGCCGTCGAGGACGATGGGCCGGGCTTGCCGGGTGAAGAGGCGCTGCCGCGCCGGCGCGGCGTCGGCCTCGCCAACATCCGCGAGCGTCTTGAACTCATTTATGGCCAGCGCGCGGGTCTCATCGCGCGCAACCGGGAGCCGCACGGCTGCCGCATAGAACTCTACCTGCCCCTGGAGGAAGACCGTGTCCGCCCAACCCCTGCGCCTGCTCTTAGCTGACGACGAGCCTTTGGCGCTGCGACGCATCAAGCTTGCGCTGCAAGCGATCCCCGACGTCGAAATCGTGGGCGCCGCCAGCGACGGCGCGCAAGCGATCACCCAGATGCGCGATCTGCGCCCGGACGTCGTGCTGCTCGACATCAAGATGCCGCTGGCTGACGGGTTCGAAGTGGCGAACGCCGTCGAAGATTCCGGCGGGCCGGAAGTGATCTTCGTGTCGGCGTTCGATTCATACGCCGTGCAGGCGTTCGAAACCTCGGCCGTCGACTATCTGGTGAAGCCGGTTGAGTTTGAACGCTTGGCTTCGGCGCTCGGGCGCGCGCGCGAGCGCCGCGCCGCGAAGGACGCCGGTCGCCGCGCGGAGGAATTGGCGGCGGTGCTCGACGCGTTGAAGCGCGAATCCGATGAGCGGGAAGGTCCGCGCTATGAGAAGGAATTCTGGATCCGCGATCGCGGCCGCTTCCTGCGCGTGCCGGTTTCCGATGTCGAACGCATCGAAGCGGAACG
Organism: Hyphomonadaceae bacterium; assembly: GCA_020848895.1. GTDB lineage: Bacteria > Pseudomonadota > Alphaproteobacteria > Caulobacterales > Aquidulcibacteraceae > Vitreimonas. Next base: position 1,780 of record JADLHI010000049.1, on the reverse strand, counting down.
CGATTATGTGCGGCTCTATTGGGAAGGACGCACGCTGCTGCACCGCGAGACGATGTCTCACCTTGAAGAAAAGCTCGATCCGAACCTGATGTTGCGCGTGCATCGCTCGGCGTTTGTGAACTGGAAGCGGCTGAAGGCCGTGCGCCGCGACGCGAACGGCCGCTTGATGGCTGTGCTCGAAAGCGGCGACGAAGTGCCGGTGAGCCGCGCCTACGCGCAGCGCGTGATGCAGGAAATGAAGAGCCGCGGCTGAGGCCGAAAAAGGAGCGGGCGGTCGCCCGCCCGCTCAAGGTTGTTCATGCAACGATACGTATCGTCAGTTTGAGGATGCGCCGGCGCCCGGTTTCGGATGCGCTCAATCCTGCGGCGCGCTAGAACGCCCCAACTTGGAGGCGCGCGTGCGAGGCAAAGTCGTTGTCATTACCGGCGGTTTCGGTGGTCTCGGGCACGCCGTGGGCAAAGTCGCGCGCGCGGCCGGCGCGACTACGGTGCTGATCGACTACGCACCGGCGCCGGCTTCCGGCCTGGATGGCGCGATCGCGCTCGGCGGTGTCGACCTCACCAAGCCCGAGGCGGCCGAAGCCGCGATGAAGTCCGCGCACGATGCGGCGGGGCGGATCGATGCGCTGCTGAACGTTGCCGGCGGTTTTACTTGGACCAATGTCGCCGATGGCGGCATCGATCCGTGGGAGAGGATGTTCGCGATCAACACCAAGACAGCCGTGAACGCGAGCAAGGCGGCGCTGGCGTATCTGATCGAAAGCAAAGGCGCGATCGTGAATGTCGGCGCCAATGGCGCGCTGAAGGCAGGCGCGGGCTTCGGGCCGTACGCCGCTTCGAAGCAGGGCGTGCACAAGTTGACCGAAGCGATGGCGGAAGAGCTGAAAGGCAAAGTGCGCGTGAACGCGGTGTTGCCTTCAACGCTGGATACAGAGGCCAACCGCAAGGAGATGCCGAAGGCCGATTTCAGCGCGTGGGTGCAGCCCGAGAACTTGGCGCGCGTTATGCTGTTTCTGGCGTCGGACGACGCATCGGAGATCACCGGCGCGCTGATTCCGGTGACGGGGCGGGTTTAACGCGCGGCGTTTTTTCGGTCGCGAGGTTGCTTAGGTGACCTTATCGACGATCAGCGCCGCTGCCGCCGCCGCGTCGAGCTTTGTCGTGTCGATCCGGATTTCAGGATTTTCCGGGGCTTCGTATGGGCTATCGACGCCGGTGAAGTTCTTGAGCTGGCCGGCGCGCGCTTTCTTATAAAGGCCTTTCACGTCGCGCTTTTCGGCCTCCGCCAGAGGCGTATCGACGAACACCTCGTAGAACTCGCCGTTCGCCATCATCCGGCGCGCCATGTCGCGCTCGGCGCGGAATGGCGAAATGAACGACACGAGCACAATTAGACCCGCGTCCGTCATCAGCTTTGCGACTTCCGCGACGCGGCGGATGTTTTCCACGCGGTCCGCGTCGGTGAAACCGAGATCGCGATTTAAGCCGTGACGCACGTTGTCGCCGTCGAGCAGCACGGTGTGTTTGCCCAGCGAATGCAGCTTTTTCTCAACCAGGTTCGCGATCGTCGATTTGCCCGCGCCCGAGAGGCCGGTGAACCACAGCACGGCAGGCTTTTGGGTCTTGATCTCCGCGCGCGCAGCGCGCGTTACATCGAGCGATTGCCAATGCACGTTCTGCGCGCGGCGAAGCGCGAAGTGGATGAGGCCAGCGCCAGCGGTAGCGTTTGAGGTGCGGTCGATCAGAATGAAGCCGCCCATATCGGCGTTCACTTCGTAGG
>JADLHI010000048.1 GCA_020848895.1 Hyphomonadaceae bacterium | reverse complement strand
CCATTTGCGCCGCGGAGCGCAGGCCGCCGAGGAACGGGTACTTCGAGTTCGAAGCCCAGCCGCCCATGATGATGCCGTACACGCCAAGCGAGCTGATCGCGAAAAGATAAAGGATGCCGACATTAAGGTCGGCGATCACCACGTCCGGCCCCCATGGCACCACGGCCCAACCGATGAAAGCCAGCACGAACGTCAGCAACGGCGCCAGCATAAACACGGTCTTGTTCGCGCCCGCCGGGATGACGATTTCCTTGAACACGAACTTGAAGAAGTCGGCGAAGGATTGAAGCAGGCCGAACGGCCCGACGACGTTCGGGCCTTTGCGGAGCTGCACCGCCGCCCAGACCTTGCGGTCAAACAGCAGCAGGAACGCCAGCGAAATCAGCAGCAGGATGCAGATGGCGAGGATCTGCCCCGTCTTCATCAGCGCCCACTCCCATTCGATCGGGAGCGATATCAGCGGCACGTAATCGGCGGTCGGGTTCATTCCGCGGCCACCTTCATGGCGTTGGCGCGAAGACGTGAGCACTCGGCCATGGTCTTCGACGCACGCGCGATCGGGTTGGTGAGATAGAAATCCACGATCGGCGATTTGAACGGCTCGTTGGAGACTTGGCCGTCGGCGCCGATCTTGGCGGCATCGAAACTCGCGCCATCGGCGGCGCCCGGCGCGTAATCGACATGCCCGAACGTCGGGTGATCGGCGATCATCTTCTGCCGCAGCGCGGTGAGCGAGTCATACGGCAGCGTCTTGCCGATGACGGCGGAAAGCGCGCGCAGGATCGTCCAATCTTCCTTGCCTTCGCCCTTCGGGAACGTGGCGCGACGGCCGTATTGAACACGGCCCTCGGTGTTGACCCAGGTTGCGTCTTTCTCGGTGTAGGCAGCGCCCGGCAGGATGATGTCCGCACGGTGCGCGCCGGCATCGCCGTGCGTGCCGATGTAGATCACCGTGCCCGCGCTTGGCAGCGCGACTTCATCAACGCCGAGCAGCACCAGCGTATCCAGCCCACCCTTCAGCATCTCGCTCGCGCTCTTGCCGCCGCGCCCCGGCAGGAAGCCCAGATCGAGACCGGCGACGCGCGAGGCCGCCGTGTGCAGCATGTTGAACGCGTTCCAACCGTCTTTGCTGAGGCCAGCAGCAAGCTTGCCCGCCGCGCGCAGCACAGCGCCGCCGTCAGCACGCGCCACCGCACCGGCGCCGACGATCACCATCGGCTTTTGCGCGCTCTTCAGCTTGTCGCCGAAGGCGCCGAGTTGGCCGAGCGATTGCGGGCCTGCGCCGATGTGCGTGTATTTGTAAGTGAGATCAGCCGCCTCGCCGACCACGCCAATCTCGGCGCCGCGCAGCCACGCTTTGCGCAGCCGCGCATTCAGCACCGGCGCTTCGATGCGTGGGTTGGCGCCGATGAGCAGGATCACATCCGCTTCGTCGATGCCGGCGATGGTCGAGTTGAAGAGATATTCCTGACGCGCGCCGGCGCCGATCTGGGCGCCGTCAGCGCGGCAATCGGTGTTGGCCGAACCAAGCGCACGGAAGAGATCGAGCGTCGCTTTCATGCTCTCGGCGCACGCAAGATCGCCGGCGATGGCGCCGATTTTCGAACCGTCGCGCTTCAACGCATAAGCCGTCGCTTCAAGCGCTTCGTCCCAGCTGGCCGGGCGCAGCTTGCCGTTTTCGCGAATGTACGGGCGGTCGAGACGCTGGCGGTTGAGGCCATCTTCGGCGTAGCGGGTCTTATCCGAGATCCACTCTTCGTTGACCTCCTCGTTGACGCGCGGCAGCACGCGCAGGACGGCGTCGCCGCGCGCATCGACGCGGATGTTGCAGCCCTGCGCATCCATCACATCGATGGTTTCGGTTTTCGCCAGCTCCCAAGGCCGCGCATTGAACGCGTACGGCTTCGAGGTGAGCGCGCCGACCGGGCAAAGATCGATCACGTTGGCCGAAAGCTCACTGGTGAGCGAGGCTTCCAGATACGTGGTAATCTCCATGTCCTCGCCGCGGCCCGTCGCGCCAAGCTCCGGCACGCCAGCCACTTCCGTCGCGAAGCGAACGCAGCGCGTGCACTGAATGCAGCGCGTCATCACCGTCTTCACCAGCGGGCCCATGAATTTTTCTTCGACGGCGCGCTTATTCTCATCGAAGCGCGAGCCGCCGCGCCCATAGGCGACGGATTGGTCTTGCAAATCGCACTCGCCGCCCTGATCGCAGATCGGGCAATCGAGCGGGTGATTGATGAGCAGAAACTCCATCACGCCCTTGCGCGCTTTCGCAACAGTCGCGCTCTTGGTGACGAGTTCGTTGAGCATCTCATCGCGCGGCGGCGGCAAGTCTTTCACTTGCTGCGCACATGAAGCGACCGGCTTCGGACCGGACTTTCCGCCGACCTTCACCTCGATCAAGCACATGCGGCAATTGCCGGCGATCGAGAGGCGCTCGTGATAACAAAAGCGCGGAATCTCAGCGCCGGCGGCTTCGCACGCCTGCAGCAAGGTAAGTT
>JADLHI010000047.1 GCA_020848895.1 Hyphomonadaceae bacterium | reverse complement strand
TTCGAAGCACGCGAAGTGCAAATGCCGCTGACGTTCGAGATCGCACGCATTGCCGCGCCGGTTGACACCAGTCTCTATTCGAGCGCCCTGGCGCTCGGCGCGACTGACCGCGAAGTTGCGGCGCTGGCTGACGCCTTCTCATATGACGTCGACTTCCAACGCGATGTCCGCCCTGGCGATGACTTCGAACTCGTGTTCGAACGTTTCTACGATGACGAAGGCAACACGGTGCGCACCGGCGACCTGCTGTTCGTCTCGCTCGAGTCCAGCCGTGGCTCGCGGGAGTTCTATCAGTTCATGGCGCCGGGCGATTCACGGCCCGATTGGTACGACGCCGATGGCAAGAGCGCGCGGCGCTTCCTGATGAAGACGCCGATCAACGGCGCACGGCTTTCCTCGGGCTTCGGCATGCGCCGTCACCCGATCCTTGGCTATTCACGCATGCACCGCGGCACCGACTTCGCCGCCCCGACCGGCACCCCGATCCTGGCGGCGGGCGATGGCGTGGTTGAACGCGCGGGACCTTTCAGTTCCTTCGGCAATTACGTCCGCATTCGCCACGCCAATGGCTATGAGACTGCATACGCGCACATGTCACGCTTCGCGCGCGGCATGCGGGCGGGCGCCCGGGTGCGTCAGGGCCAGATCATTGGCTATGTGGGAACCACCGGCCGCTCGACCGGTCCGCACTTGCACTACGAGGTTTTGCGTCGCGGCCAGCAGGTGAACCCGATGAGCCTGCGCGTTGCCAACGGACGGAACCTTACTGGCCGGGCTTTGGAACTCTTCATGATCGAGCGTGAGCGCATCAACACGCTGCGCCAGGTGCGTGCGCGCGAAAACCCGGTGCATGAGGCCGTCGCGCGTCCGATCAGCGCGAGCGGCGCAGGTTCGCAATAAAGCGCGCAATTCATAGTTGAGCCGCCAGGGAATCCGTCGCAATGTCCGCGATGCGCTAACGCGCGCCAGAGAACGAACGGAACATGGCGATCCGCGCACTGATTGCTGACGATCACGAGCTGTTTCGCAGTGGAATGAAACAGCTCTTAGTAGATGTGCTTCACGCCGAAGATGTTCGCGAAGCAGAAAGCATGGATCGCGCGCTCGAAATCTTGACCAACGAAGGCGCCGGCGATCTCGTGCTCGTCGACTGGCGAATGCCGGGGATGTCCGGCGCGGAATCGCTGGCGGCGCTGCGCGATGGATTCCCGGAAGCGAAGGTCGCGGTCATTTCAGCTTGGGAAGACCGCTCGGACATTCTCGCCGCGCTCGGCGCCGGCGTCCACGGCTACATTCCGAAGTCGCTGGCCTCGGCGCAGATCGCGTCGGCGCTGCAGGGCATTCTCGAAGGCCGAATTTTTGTCCCGCCCGCCATGGGCAAGCGCGAAGGCGCGCCTGGCGAAGGCGGCGGCGGGTTCAAGCTCGATCAAGACAAGCTGACTTTGCGCCAGCGCGACGTGCTGCAGGAATTGCTGAAGGGGCAGGCGAGCAAAGAGATTGCCCGCACGCTCGATATCGCCGAAGGCACGGTCAAGATTCACCTGGCCGCGATTTATCGCGCGCTCGGCGTGCGCACGCGCGCCGAAGCCATCGCGAAAATGAGCAAAGCCGGCTAGGCGCGCTTGGCGCGAACGATGAAAGTGGCGCCTTGGCCGGGCGCCGAGCGCACTTCAATTTTGTGATCCATCAGCGACGCCAGCTTCGTTGCAATCGCAAGGCCAACGCCCAGCCCGTTGTTGGTTGCGCCTTCGAGGCGAACAAATTCCGCGAAGATGCGTTCGTGATCTTCCGGCGCGATGCCGGGGCCGTTGTCGCGCACTTTGATCTCAACCGCGCCGTTGTTTTCCTCAGCACTCAGATGCGCATCGCCGCCGCCGTGTTTAGCGGCGTTGGCGACGAGGTGCTGCATGATGGTTTCGAGCAGCACCGGGTCGGAATGCACGTAAAGCTCTGTTGCGTCGGCCGCGGCGTGCGGCGCGCTGGCGATAACATCATCGAACAGGGCCTTCAGCGACACGCGTTCAAGTTCCGGTTCGACCTTGCCCGCATCCAGGCGCGCAAGCTGGATCAAGCCCTCGATCATGCCCGCCAGCGCCTGCGCCGCGCGATCGGCTTTGCCGAGCACCTCGCGCGCTTCGCCGTCCTCTACGCGCCGCTCGAGGGCGCTGAGATAGAGCAGCAGCGCATGCAGCGGCTGGCGCATGTCGTGGCCAATCGCCGTCAAGAAGCGGGTTTTGGAGCCGTCGCTGTCCATGACGTCTTCTCGCCTCCGCGAGGACGCTGCGCAAGCCGCTATTCGATGAGCATGCTCGTCCGCTCTAGCCAGGCGATAAGTTCGCGGGCTGGCGCGGGCTTTTGCATGAATGCGTATCCGGCGCCTTTGGCGGCGCGCTTGGCGTCGTTACTGAGCGATCCTGAGAGCACCAGCACCTGCGCGCCTGGGGCGCGCTTGCGCAATTGCCCGGCGGCGGAAACGCCATCGCTCTCGGCAAGGTGAAAGTCGGTGATGATTACGCGCGCTTGCTCGGTGCGCGATCCGGCTGCGCAACTGACATCGTCAGCGCCGGCGCCATAGACGACGTCGGCGCCCCAATCGCGCAGCACAAGCTGCATCGCTTCCGCCGAGGCAAAGTCATCTTCAAGCAGAAGGATGAGGGGGCGCATCGCCGACATAGCGCGCATGAAATCACGTTGTGGTGCGCCGCGTCAGCCGCCCACGCGACTTAGGCCACAAGGCATAGGCCATTGCCTAGCGCTTCATGCACGACCTTTGGGGCATTCACCGCGCGCCCTCGCTCCTGCATATTTTTGCACAGTTAAGGGATTGACAGAATGTTGATGGCAGCCGGGACCGCGGAACGCTTCGAAGACATGAGTTCGAATGACGACGATTACTTCGCGAACTCAAATGGCGGCGGCGAATCCGATTTTTGTTCGCGCACAGGCGCGCAATCGCTGAAAGCTAAGATCGAGGCCTATTGGGCCGAACGTGGTCACAAGGTGCAGGTCATGCTGCACAATGTCGGTTTCCATCCAGCCATTCGCGCCGCGCGTTTCGATGTGCGCAGCGATATGATCAACGGCATGCCCCGCAGCGCCTCGGGCAAGACGCCCGCCGCGGCGTCGCCGGATTCGTGTATCGAAGATTTCGGCAATTCAGACGAGGATCTCGTCTTCGAATAAGGTCTTCAGGGTTGACCCTGGGCGGGTCTCGCTAGCGAAGGGCGCGGCTTGCCGTCTGGCCGCGCCCTTCGTCGTTTTGGGCCTTGCGCCGGAGCCGCGTGCGCGGAATGGATGCGGCCATGTCCGATGATGTCTCCCCACCGCAGTTCGAAATTCCCGAGGGTTATGTTGCGCTCGAATGGCGGCGCGGCTTCGTGCGCCAGATCGGCCCGCTTTACCGGCGTGCGAGCAACGGCGCCTACACGATGGGATTTCGCGTCGAAGAACATCACACTAACGGCATGACGAACGCGCATGGCGGCATGCTGATGAGCTTTGCAGACATGGCTTGGGGGCATGTGGTTTCGGTCGAAACCTCTTCCTATTGGGTGACGGTGCGCCTCACGCTCGATTTTCTCTCCAGCGCGCATATGGGCGATTGGGTGGAAGGGGCGAGCGAAGTGATGTCGACGGCGGACAATCTCTACCTCGTTCGCGGGCGCATCTGGTCGGGGGAGCGCACGCTGATCACCGGCACGGGCGTGTTCAAGCCGATCCAGCAACGCGACCCGCGGCCCGGTGAAAAGGCGTTTCAGCCCAGGGCGGGCTAGCCCGCAACGCGCGCGCGGTGGACGCCGCCGCGTCGCCGGAGCTAGATGTGGCCATGCGTATTTCCCGCCGTTCCGTTCTCGCCGCGCTGCCGCTGATGGGATGCGCGGGCGAAGCCGACGCGCGCGTTAACGTCATTCACGTGACGCCGGACGGCGCGGGCGACGGCTCGTCGTGGAGCGCCGCCGCCTCGTTTTCGGCGATCGCGGATTTGATCGAGTACTTGGAGCCGGGCGGTGAAGTGCTGATTGCGGCCGATCGTGGCGAATACGCGCTTGAGGATGCGGTTGAAATTGCGCGCGGCGGGCGCGCGAGCCAGGAGGTGCGGAGTCGCGGCGTGAGCGCGGCCACCGGCGCGCCGATGGCGGCCCTCGTGCGTGGCGATCGCGCTGGCGACGAAGGGCCGGAGGCCTTCAAACTCTTGCGCGGCGCAAGCCACGTGAAGTTTTCGCACTTTGATTTCCGCGATATCGGCAATGGCGCGTTTCGCGTTGCGGGCCCGGTGTCGAATGTCACGATCGAGGATTGCGCGTTCGAGAATATTTACCGCTTCTTCGAAAACACCGCAGGCGACGGCGAGGGGCATGCGAGCATCGACGGCCTCGTGTTGCGCCGTTGCCGAGGCTCGCGCGTCGAGCGCGGATTTCTC
>JADLHI010000046.1 GCA_020848895.1 Hyphomonadaceae bacterium | reverse complement strand
TTCTCGCTTCAATCGCATTCCGCTTCGCTGATCGGGCTGGAATTCCGGTAGCCCCTCCGTGACGCGGAACGGGCAAAGCATCTCACGGCTTTGGCGCTGTAGGATAGATTTGCTCTCGCTGCCCACACGTTGGAGCGCGGGCCTCCGGCCCGCATCGGCGCTGCATCGTGAAAAATCGAGCTAAAGGCGGGCCGGAGGCCCGCGCTCCAACTTGCAAAGGGTGGAGTGAATGCGCCGGATAGATTGGGTTCTGTGCTCAGTCGCGCGCGTCCGCGGTGCGGCCGCCGGGCGCTTCTTCGGGCGCGGGCGTAGTCTGCGGTTCGGGCGGCGCGCCTTCGACGTTGAGCCACTCGAAATAGGCGACAAGGCAGGCGCGCTGTTTGGGCGGCATGTATTCGAAATTGCGGCCGCGGTCGGTAATTTCCCAAAAGTCCTTGTTGGCGACGTTTTCGAGCTGACGGCGGATCGTGCGGAGGCGATCCATCGGCTCATCGCGCATGTCGTCGGCGATGGCGCGCGCGCGCTCTTGTTGTTCGGTGAGAATGTAGTAGGCGGCGAGCTTCACTTGCGCCTTGCGCACGCCCATCAGCGCCTTGTCCTGGCCGCGCACGAAGGGCGGGCGATCAAGTTCGAGGAATTCGGCGAGGATGGTCTTTTCGACCGGCGAGCCGACCTGGTTGGCGAGTTGCGCCAGCGTCGACATGTCGTGCGCCACAGTCTCGGTGACGAAATGCAGGTCCATGTCGAAGGCGACGAGGCCGTAATATTTGATGTGGCGAACGCATTCGAGCGCGGCGTCGTGATGGCCGTCGAGCAGCATAAACTCGCCCAGCTTCCGGTATTGGTTGAGCACATTGTAGGTTGTGCGAACGTCGCGCGCGTTCAGCGTGGCGCGGATGAAGGAATTGAGGAAGCGAAAGACGAGTTGGATGAGCTGCTCGTCATTGGCCTTGGCTGCGGCCTCGGCGATGTAGCGGGTGTCGATCGCGATCAGATAATTGATGTCGCGCATCGGCCCCAGCGCTTCGTTGTAGATGCTGAGATATTGGCGCAGCACCTTCCACTCGACCCAGGTGTGGCGCTGTTCGAGGTCGCGCAGGGATTCCGGGTCCATGGCCACGAAATCGGGGTTGAGGCGAATATTCGGACCGACATTGAACCAGATCGGCGCCGCCTGCGGTTTCACGCGGATGTATTCAATCGCCATATCCCGCAAGGCGTCGACGGCGGCGCTGGCGATGATTTTGTCTTTGCCGGAGATTGAGTTGCTGGTGATGTCGGTCAGCTCTTCGAGCGCGTCGATGATCCGCGCTTGGGCTTCGCCCGATTGCACCGTGTTGGTTTCGAGAGCGCCCTTGCCGGCGATGTCGAGAGCGCCGCGGCGAATGCGGTCGATCAGATTTTGCGGTTCGAGAAACCAGAACACGTAGGCGAAGTAAGGCACCATCAGCACGATGCCCCCGGTGGTGAGCGAAAGCGCAAGCACCACGGTGACAAGCGGCAGATAATCGGGTTGCAGCGCCGCCGACAGCCAAACGCTGAGGACGCAGGTGATGACATAATATCCGGCGACCATCATGTTGGTGCGATCGCGCACGAAGAGGCCAGCGACGCCGGTGTAGCGGTCGGCCGTCAGTTGCACGATGATGCTGCAGACGGTGATGACGATGCCGAACACGGCGGCGTTGATGCCGGTGAGCGCCGACACCGGATTGTTCACGCTCGCTGGGTCGAAGGTGAAAAAGCCCACGAACGGATTGGGGCCTGCATCGCCTTTGCCGGAAATGGCGGCGTGGACGAGAAAGTCGAAACAATAGAACAGCCAGAAGACGCCTACGGCCGAGCACGCCAAGACAGCCGCCCGCATCGCGAACATCCGGAAAGCGTCGTTGCCGCCGTTATGGGTCATCTGGGTCCGCCGCGGAGGTGTGAGTCCGCAGGGCGCAGTCTAACAGGTCTGTTAGTTTATCAAGGGTTCTCGCCGTAGCCGCGCGAACGCCAGCCTGCGTGGCGCGCGGGCGCAGAGCGCATCGGCTGTTGCATGCAGACAAGGTCCGCCATGCCGGCTGGAAGCCGGCGGTCCATGGTTAAAGATCGTGGTCGGCGGGGAGCGGCGGGGCTTCGCGCAAGAGGGTGATGGCGATGCGGCGGTTGCCGGGCAGAGTTGGATCGTCGGCGAACAGCGGTTCGCTGTCGGCGCGGCCGGCGACTTCGTAGATGCGGTCTGCGGGGATGCCTTGGGCTTGCAGGATGCGGCGCGCTTCGTTGGCGCGTGCGGAGGAGAGTTCGAAGTTGGACGCGTAGCGGCCGCCAGGCGCCGAGCCGTCGGTGTGCCCGGAGATAGTGAGACGGTTCGGCAATTGCGTGATGACGCTGGAGATGGCGATCAGCAGGCGGCGGGCGCGATCGTTCGGCGCAGCATCGCCCGCGTTGAACATCGACCGGCCTTCCTGGTCGACGATCTGAATGCGCAGACCCTCTGGCGTTTGTTCGACGATGACATTGCGCGAGAGTTCGGCGACATCGGGCATGTCTTGCATCGCCTGGCGGATCGCGATCTCGGCGCGGGAGAATTCGGCGGTTTCGCGCAGCGTGCGGGCGCGCGAAAGGCTGTCCTGGTTCGGATTGTTTTCACCGCCCGCGGACGTGCTTTCTTGGCCCTGGTTCTGGTCGTCGGCGTTCGATGTGTATTGCGGTTCCGAGGATGCGGCGACGGGCGCTGAATGGCCGTGGCGGACGCCTTCCTCGGCGAAGCTGGTGCCCTCAAGCAGCCCCCCCGCGCCGGAGGAGACGCGGCTGACGCTGGCCGGCGCGAAGAACTCGGCGATACCCCTTCGCTGTTCGGGGCTTGTCGTGTTGATCAGCCACATCAGCAGGAAGAACGCCATCATGGCCGTCACGAAGTCGGCGTAGGCGACCTTCCACGCGCCGCCGTGGTGACCCCCGCCAACGACCTTCTTGATTTTCTTGATAATGATAGGGCGTTGATTGGTCGCAGCAGTCATAGTCCAACCGTTCTGGCTGTGTGGGCGAACCATTGGCCGAACAGCGTTAAGATCGCGTTGAACAATTACGGAGCCAGTGTGGAGATCGACCCCGAACAGCAATACCGGCGCGCCATGGGCGCCTTCACCACCGGCGTTACGGTGGTGACGGCCGCCGACGCCAAAGGCGCGTGGTCGGGGATGACGGTGAACTCGTTGGCCTCGGTGTCGCTGGCGCCGCGGCTGCTGCTGTGGTGTCTGGGGTCGCGTTCGGCGCGCTACGCGCCATTTGCGGAGGCGGACGTCTGGGGCGTGACGGTGCTGGGCGCTGACGGCGAGGCGACCGCGCGCCGGTTTGCGCGAGCGGCGACGCAGGATTTGCGCAGCGAAGAGGCCGAGACCCTCGCTGGTGTGAAGGTGCTGCGTGGAGGGCTGGCGCAACTGGCCTGCCGTACCCACGATAGGAAACAGGCAGGCGATCATCTGATCATCATCGGCGAAGTGCTGGACGTGCGCGTCCGCGACGGCGCCGCGCTGACATTCTTCCGCAGCGGCTACGGCGAGATCGCCGGTCCGGCGGACTAACTCGGGAGCAAAGCGAAATGGCGAAAACCGCGTTTATCGGGCTGGGCGTTATGGGCGGGCCGATGGCCGGCCATCTCGCGCGCGCCGGTCACGACGTGGCGGTTTACAACCGCACCGAAGAGAAGGCGCGCGATTGGGCGCAGAAGCATAAGGGGCGCACCTATAGCTCCGTCGCGAATGCGGCCGAGGGCGCCGACATCGTGTTCTCGTGCGTCGGCAACGATCGGGACTTGCGTGAAGTGTTCGATGCGGCGGCGACGACGATGCGCAAAGGATCGATCTTCGTCGATCACACGACCGCGTCAGCGGAAATCGCGCGCGAACTGGCGGCGAAGGCCGAAGAGCGCGGTTTGGGGTTTTTGGATGCGCCAGTCTCCGGCGGCCAAGCCGGCGCCGAAGCCGGCAAGCTCACGGTGATGGCGGGTGGTGAGCCTTCTTGGTTTGCCGAAGCGCAGCCGATCATGGCGGCCTATGCGGCGAACATGACGCTGATCGGGCCCGCTGGCTCGGG
>JADLHI010000045.1 GCA_020848895.1 Hyphomonadaceae bacterium | reverse complement strand
GCGGCGTTCGTTCCATCGGCGAAAAGGTCGGTCAGAACGGACAGACGTCGGGCATCATTCCGTTCATTCGCGTGATGGACTCGCTGACGCTGGCGATTTCACAAGGTTCGCTGCGCCGCGGTTCGGCTGCTGTGTACTTGGACATCCATCACCCGGAGATCGAAGAATTCCTCGAAATCCGTAAGCCCGCCGGCGATTTCAACCGCAAGAGCTTGAACCTGCACCACGGGCTCAATCTCACCGACGAGTTCAGGATCGCGGTGCGCGACGATCTGCCGTTCGCGCTGCGCTCACCTAAGAACCAAGAGCCGCTGAAGCACGTGAATGCCCGCAAGCTCTGGCAGAAGATTCTGGAGCTGCGCCTGCAAACAGGCGAGCCCTACATCATCTTCTCCGACACCGTGAACAAGCAGATGCCGAGCCACCAGAAAAAGCTCGGCCTCAAAGTTCGCCAATCGAACCTCTGCTCGGAGATCATGCTGCACACCGGCATGGATCATAACGGCCGCGAGCGCACGGCTGTGTGCTGCCTCTCTTCGCTGAACGCGGAGACGTTCCTTGAATGGCAGAACGAGCCGCAATTCATGGAAGACGTGTTCCGCTTCCTCGACAACGTGCTTGAAGATTTCATCGCGCGCGCGCCGCCGGAAATGGAACGCGCCGTCTATGCCGCCATGCGCGAACGTTCGGTCGGTTTGGGCCTGATGGGCTTCCACTCCTTCCTGCAGAAGCAAGGCGTGTCGATGGAATCGGCGATGGCGAAGGTTTGGAACAACAAACTCTTCAAGCACATCCGCCGCGGCGCCGACGCTGCCTCGGTGAAGCTCGCGCAAGAGCGCGGCGCTTGCCCGGACGCGGCCGAGAACAATGTGATGGCGCGCTTCTCGCACAAGCTCGCGATTGCACCGACCGCTTCGATCTCGATCATTTGCGGCGGCACCTCAGCCGGCATCGAGCCGATCCCGGCCAACATCTACACGCACAAGACGTTGTCCGGCTCTTTCGCGGTGAAGAACCCCTATCTTGAGCAAGTGCTCGAAGCGAAGGGTAAGAACACCGAGAGCGTGTGGTCCTCGATCCTGAAGAACGAAGGCTCGGTGCAGCACCTCGATTGCTTGAGCGAAGATGAAAAGAACGTGTTCAAGACCGCGTTCGAAATCGATCAACGCTGGATCATCGAACTCGCCGCCGATCGCACGCCGCTCATCTGCCAAGCGCAGTCGCTCAATATCTTCATCCCGGGCGATGTCGATAAGTGGGATCTGCACATGCTCCACTGGATGGCGTGGGAGCGCGGCGTGAAGAGCTTGTACTACTGCCGTTCGAAGTCCGTGCAGCGCGCAGGCTTTGCCGGCGACGAAGGCAAAGCGGAAGGCGCGATCGAAGCGCCAACAATGCCGACGGAAAAGACGGACTATGAAGAATGCCTCGCGTGCCAATAGCGCGCTGAGTTTGGTTGGATTGGACTATCTGGGCGCTGAGAGCCATCTCAGCGCCCTTCTCTTATGGCTCGTATGCCGCGCGGTGCACGGTGCGGGCTGAAGGCGGTTCAACGCCGCGATGGCCGATCGGAACGGGCGCGTCTGGCACAACGTCTTCAACGCCGATGGCGTCGTTGCTCGCTGACGTCAGGCTGACGCCGCCGCTCAACTCGGTCTTGGCTTGCGCGGTATGGCGCAGATAGGAGGCCGCGTTCGCCGCCACGCTGGCGACGAAGGCGCCGCCGCCGAGGATTGCGATGACGGCGAAGGCGAGGGCGGCGTGCGCACGGCCTTGCTGCTGGCGCGGCCCAGCGCGGCGGAAATCGCAGCGAGGATTTGCCACGCCGCGCTTTGGCTCGGCGGGCGGCGCCTCGCACACGGCGCGCAGTACCTTGGTTGGTAATGGAGCTTCCCACGCACGGCGCGCCGAATTCCGTGATGCGTCGCTTGCGATCATCAATGGTGCTTCGGTGAATTCCGCGTCCTCACAGACCGGCCGCGATGGGAGCGCGATGATGCTGACTTCGATTGGATGAAGAATGTCGTCCGCGGCTTGGAAAAGCGGATCGAGCGCCGACGGGTTAACGCCATCCCATTGGCTGAGGTCAACGACCGGGGCGTCAAATACGGCCTCGCGCGCCGGCGGTGCAAACAACGCCGCCACTAGCGCGCGCCCAGTGCGGAGCGCGCGGTCTGCAGCAGCACGAAATATCTCCGAACGCAGCGCGCGGCGTGACCACACCACAACGCATATATCTGCGCTGTCGCTTCCCGTGATCGAATATCCCGCCTCGTCGAACACTTCCGCCAGGGTTTCGACTTCGCTCGTGTCTTCGCGCACGAAAACAAAGACTACGCCGGCCATGACGCGTCGCCCCTTCCCCGGGATGCCAGAAGATTGCGCGCTCGACGCGCCGCTGATTGCGACCGTACTAACGGCAAGCAAGCGGCTCCTGTTCCGCTTCTCGGCTACGAATTTTGCGACAGCCGGGCGGGCGTTCAACGCTTTGTGATCACCCCCTCTTCGGAGCGTGACTGACGTCACGCACTGCATCCAATCGACTTCCTACGTTCATCCTGTGCTCAGGAAACCTTCGCCTGAGTACGTGTGTTGAGGAGATATGACTAAGTTAGCCGCCTCCGGTGTCGCCACAGCGTTCGCGCTGGTGATGCTTGGCGGCTCGGCGATTGCGACGCTGCAGGTCAATCGTGTCGAGGCGGCGAATTCGGAATCCATGCAAATTGCGGCGCCTGTTGATGCGATCCGCTTAGGGCGATGCCGGATCGAATACGATGGGCTGGCCGCCAATCGCCAACCTGCGCCGATGGAATGCGAACATGCTCTGTGGGTGGCGCAGCGCTGGGGCGGGCGCGTCCTGGAAAGGACCGCGACAGGCACGGTTGAGCGCGCCGTCTATCAAGGCCGCAATAACTTCGCCGGCGTGCCGGCAAATGATCTTCCGCGCGCTGGCTATTGCCGCGCTTGGATCGAAGGCGCCGAAGACCAACCGGCGCAAAGCGATTGCCGCACAGCTGAACGCGTCGCCGCCGCGCGTGGCGGCCGCGTGCTGTTCATGCCGCTCTAAGCGCGCATTGGGTCGAATATGGCTCTGTGTCGCGCGAGAATATTCGCCGTCGTCTGCGGGTCCGGCTCTAGCGACCAATTCCCGTGCTCAAACGTGCCGCCGAGGACGATGCCGTCGCGGCGGCCGAACATGTAGCCGCGCGAGATGACATTGTAGTCGATCTCCGGCTGCGGCAGCAGGATCGCGCGTTGCCCACGCACCGGCTCAATTTCGGTGTCGCCAAACAGCCGCCCCGCGCCAAGCCCGGTGCAGTTGAAGATGGTCTGCTCTGGCAACGCCTGCAGTTGCGAGATGTCGGCGAACTCGCGAACATGTATCTCGCCGCCGGCTTGGCGCACGTCCAATTCCATCCGCCGAAGATAGAGCGGCGTTTCGATCATCATCGTATCGAACTGATGCACGAATGGGCTTGGGAAATTGTGCTCGTCGGGCGCGAGTCTGCGCAGGTTGACGATGAGCGCATGCATCGGATCGTCCGGCGCGGCGGGGTATGTTGAGTTCGGGTTGTTAGAGAGCGAGTAGTTCGTCTCCCAACTCACACCGTAGGCGTCGCCCACCAATGACTGGTAGCGGCGGAACGCAAAGCGCGCGGCTTCGAACTGGCGTTGACGAATGTCCGGGGTGGCGGATTGCTCGTCGAAAGTTGACGACGGCCACCATTGCGCGCCGGCGATGTTGGAGGTCGTGTTCGGTGGCAAATCCTTGGCATAGACGCGGACCTTGGCGCCGCGCTCCTGCAGCAGCCGCGCTGTCGCCATGCCGACGGCGCCGCAGCCGAGCACCGCGACGTCGGGCTTCGAAGAGTCGTAGCCCAGGTCGACCGCCATCTTCGCCGTGCCCCACGAGAGCGTGATGCCGCCGCCGCCATGGCCGTAATTGTGCACCAGCACTTTGTCGCCCAGCGCCTGGCGTTCGACGCGGAAGCCGCTGGCTCGATACGGGCGCAAGCCGACATCGATGCGGATGATGCGCTCTTCGGAGACAAGCACCGGCGGCAACCGGACAGGCCGCGTACCGGGCGCCATGCGCAGGTCGCGCATCAACCCGCCGCCGAAGCCGCGCGCCGTCGCGCAAGACGAAGCCAACCCCGCTGCGCCGAGCGCCATCACAGTGCGGCGTGTATGCATGACGTTATGTTATCCCCTCGCGCCCCATGAGAGTTGAGTTCGCGCGCCTGTCAATGCCGCCTTGCCGTTGGCGCGATTCTGAACCAAATGGACGCCATGCATGGGCATCATGGGCACGCACACGATCACCACGATCACGCCCATCACCAGCCCGCGCCGTCCGGCAAACGTTATACAATCGCAATTGGGCTGAACCTCGGCTTCGTCGCCATTGAAAGCACGGCGGGCTTTTTCGCCAATTCGACAGCGCTGCTCTCAGACGCCACGCACAATCTTTCGGACGTGTTGGGCTTGGCGTTGGCCGGCGGCGCCGCATGGTTGGCGAAACAGCAAGCCGGACGGCAGCGGACTTACGGCTACGCCAAAGCGACAATCCTCGCGGCGCTGGCCAACGCACTCGTGCTCGTTGTCGCGTGCGGCGGCTTGTTGTGGGAAGCATCGTCACGGCTGCTGGCGCCACAGCCGACACAACCGCTGCTGATCATGGCGGTCGCCGCCGCGGGCGTCGCGATCAATGGCGCGACGGCGATGCTCTTTCTCGGCGACCGCAAGGGAGACGTGAACGCACGCGGCGCCTATCTGCATATGCTGGCGGATGCGGGTGTTTCGGCGGCTGTGATTGTCGCCGGCTTGGTAATTTTCGTCACCGGTTTGAATTGGATCGATCCGGCGATCTCGGTGGCGGTGGTGCTGCTCATCCTCTGGGGCACTTGGGGGCTGTTGCGCGAATCCCTTGATCTCACCCTCGATGCAGCGCCAGCTCATATCGATGTCGCCAAGGTGCGTGCGTATCTCGCCGAGCAACCTGGCGTTACCGCGGTGCATGACCTCCACGTCTGGGCAATGAGCGCAACGAGGCCGGCGCTTACCGCGCACCTGGTGCGACCCGAAGGGACTGATGACGAGTTCCTGGTCAAATTGACCGACGGCATCACCCACACGTTCGGCATCTCGCATGTGACGATACAGATCGAACGCGTTCAACGCGACGAATGCGAAGATTGCTAGCGTTCGGACCACGTCTTCAAGAGCTGGTGGGCGATGGCGAAAGGCGGCGGGCAGAAGCATTCGCCATGCTTGCCGGCGATCAAGAGCTTCGCTTCTTCGCGGGTAAACCAGCGGCCGCTTTCGAGTTCGGTTGTATCGACTTTGTCGTTGTCGTTCTCGACTTCGCAGAGCACGCCGATCATCAGGGAATGTGGAAACGGCCAAGGCTGCGTCGAGTGCATCTCGACATGTCGGACTTTCAGCCCCGCCTCTTCCAAGGTTTCGCGCGCCACCGCTTCTTCGATCGCCTCGCCCGGCTCGATGAAGCCGGCGAGCGCCGAATGCATGCCGCGCGGCCACGCTTTCTGGCGGCCCAGAAACACGCGATCGCCGAAGGTCGGGACCATGATGCAAACCGGATCGACCCGAGGATAATGCTCAGCGTTGCAGGCGTCGCATTTGCGCACCCAGCCAGCTTCGACAACGCGAGACGGCGCGCCGCAATTGGCGCAGAAACGGTTGCGGCCATGCCATTCAAACACGGCGCGTGCTGCGCCGATGATGGCGAGCTTGTCCCCCGGCAAACGTGCGGCCGCGGGACGCAGCTCTTCAAATATTCCGAGATCGCCGAGCGCTTCGGCGTCGGCGATCTCACAGGCAAAGTGCGGCGCCTCGTTCTCGTCCACGCCGAGAAACAATAGCGGCTGTTCGCGGTCGCCCAGTTGCGCATGCACTTGCGGCGCAAGCCAGCGCACCGCTAGCCCACCGCCGTCTTCGAAAAGAAACGGCCGTCCCTTGTTGAACACCAAGAGCGAGGTTCGATCGCTCTCCATCGCGGCCCGAAGCCACGCCTCATCCTTGCGAAGATGACCGGCGCGGTCGAGTGGCGAGCGCGTGAAGGCGTTCGGGTTGTGCGGGAGGAGCGTCATGGGGATTGGGTTCTGGGGACTTGGGACTGGGAGGTTGCCCAGTCCCTATGCCCTTAGTTGGCGGGCTTACGGAAGCGCAGCACGAACTGATCGGTGTGACCGCGAATGTCGCCCTCAAACACGCGCTCCGTCCGGTTGTCGGCCGGGTTGCGCAGAATTTGGCTTTCTTCTTCCAGAACGAAACCCGCCGCGGTGACTTCGCGGATCACTTGCGCCTGATCGATGCGATGCAGATCGGTCTGCGGGTTGAGGTCGATGGTGTGACCAGGCTCTGCCGAGTGATCGATGATCACCAAGACGCCGCCAGGCTTCAGCGCATCGAACACCGCGCGGTTGAATGCGGGCACATCGACATTCAGCTGAGGATAGAAGAAGTCGTGATAGATTTGCGAAATGAACACGGCGTCGAGCGGTTCTGAAATCGTCCAGCCGGTGTAGCCGGCCTGAAGCTCGGTGATGTTTTGATACTGCGGGACCACCGCGAGCATGGCGCGCGGACGATCGGGCGCCGCGTTCGGCCGATCGACGCCATAGACATGACCGCCGTCGCCGACGGCGACAGCGAACAGGCGCGAATAATAGCCGCCGCCAGGGCCGACATCCGCGATGCGCCAGCCCGGTTGAACGCCGCTGAACGCCAGGACTTCAGCCGGATGGCGCAGCGCGTCGCGGGTTGTGTCGGCCTCCGGCCGGCGCGGATCGGCAATGGCGGCGAGGATATGTGAAGAGGCCGCGGTCGGGGCCGCCGGGCCGGGCGCCGTCATCATAATTCCAGGGATCGCGCCTCCGGCGCAGGCGCCGATGAACAGCGCAACTCCAAGTCCGGCCAGCAATTTCCGCATGACGTCCTCCCTTGAGCGGGTTTCAGGTATCAGGTGTCAGAGGGCCACGCATCAACCAATATGACACCTGATGCCTGGAACCTGACACCTGATGATTCCCGTGACGCCCTCCCTCGCCCTCGACGAGCGCGACCTCGAAGAACGCTTCATCCGCGCCTCGGGGCCGGGTGGCCAGAACGTCAACAAGGTGTCGACCGCGGTTGAACTGCGCTTCAACATGAACGGCTTCACTGAGATGCCAGACGATGTGCGCGCGCGGCTGGAGCGTCTCGCGGGCCGGCGATTGACATTGGACGGCGAGATCGTGATCCGCGCCGACGAACACCGGACGCAAGATCGCAATCGCGCTGAAGCGCAGGCGCGACTCGTTGCGCTGGTCGAGCAAGCGACGCATCGGCCGAAGCCACGCAAGGCGACCAAGGTGCCGAAGGCGCAAAAGCAAAAGCGCCTCGAACACAAGGCAAAGCGCGGCGACGTAAAGGCTCGACGTGGCAAAGTTCGCGATCACGACTGAACACGCTTCCCGGACGCAACCCCGGCGAAAGCCGGAGTGCGAGCCGGGACCCAGGGGCTTTATGCACCTGGAGTGAAAGCCCCTGGGTCCCGGTTCTGCGCTCGCACGCATCTTGCGATGCGCGCGAGCTTGACCGGGAAGCGTTAGCTATTCCGGCTTACGGAAACGCATCATGAATTGATCCGTGTGGCCGCGGATCGAGGGATCGAAGACGCTGGCCGTGTGCGGATCGGCGGCATTGCGCAACACATCGCTTTCGCCATCGAACACAAAGCCCGCAGCTTCGACTTCCGCGCGCACGACCGCCGGATCGATCCGATGCAGAGCGGTTTGCGCATCGGTCTCGACAGCCGCGCCTGCATTCGCGGCATGATCGATGATCACGTACACGCCGCCTGGCTTCAGCGCTGCAAACGCCGTTTCATTCATGCGCGCGCGATCGCCTAGCGCGTACGCGGTCAGCGGCATGTCGTGGTAGTTCTGCGCCGTGAACACGACATCCAGCGGTTCTGGATACGCGAGCGCATCATACGGCGTGCGCGCCATGATTGCGTTCGGATATTGCGCGGCCACGGGCAGAATCGGAAGTTCGAATTCGCCGGCCACGCCGTCCGCGCGGATCGTCGGATAGATGCGGCCGCTCTCACCGACAGCAACCGCCAAGAGGCGCGTGAAGTAGCCCCCGCCTGGGAAAATCTCGCCGATCTTGTCGCCCTCTTCGATGCCAGCGAATGCGAGCGTTTCGGCGGGATGGCGCGCGGCGTCGCGTGCGGTGTCCGTCGCGGGGCGTCGCGAGTCAGCAACAGCGGCGACGATATTCGCCCCATCCGGAGACACTGCGACTTGCGCCGGCGGCGGGGTTTCTTGCTGCGCCGGCGGCGCACAAGCGGCCAAGGACAGCGCGGCGGCGATGAACACAAATCTCATAAGTGTCTCCCTCCGCCGTGCTGCTAGCGCGGCTAGACCATCGCTTCATCTGAAACGCGACGAACGGTGCGATCTGGACCGCCGGCGTCTTGACCGCATGCACCGGCGCATGCCGGCGGGACGCCGGCGGTCCATATTTTTAGCGCGCGCGCTTTGGCGATGGCGGCATGAGTTCGAGTTGCTCGGGTGGGGCGAGTGCGCGCGGGGCGGTTTCGATCGCGGGGGCGGCCGCGATCTCGATGCCCGCATCGCCTGCGCCCAGTTCCTTGAACTTGCGCGCTTGCGGCAGCACGCGGCTTTCGACGGAGCCCACGAGTTCGTTATAGCTCTTCACCGACTTTTCGATGCTGTCGCCGACCTTGGCCATCTTGTCGACCATGATCGCCATGCGGCCGTGCATCTCGCGGCCAAGCTCGGCGATCTGCTGGGTGTTCTTGGCGCTATCTTCCTGGCGCCAGCCGTAGGCGATCGACTTCGCCAGCGCGACCATCGTGGTCGGCGTGGTGAGGATGACCTTCTGCGAGAACGCATCGTCAAAAAGGTTCGGATCGCGCTCGGCGGCGGCGGCGAGGAAGTTCTCGCCCGGCACGAACAGCACGACGAACTCCGCCGTATCCGGCACGTGCTTTTGGTATTCTTTCGAGGCGAGGTTCTTCACGTGGCTCTTCAGTTCAGCCACGTGTTTTTTTAGATGCAATTCGCGCGTTGCGTCGTCAGTGGCTTCCACCGCATCGAGATAGCCTGAGAGCGCGACCTTCGAGTCGACGACGATGCAGCGTCCGCCCGGCAAATTGATCACGACGTCGGGGCGCAACCGCGCGCCCTCCCCGTCCGTGGTTGAGAATTGCTCTTTGAAATCGACGTGCGCGGAGAGGCCCGACAACTCCAACACATTGCGCAGCGTTTGCTCGCCCCAGCGGCCGCGCATTTTCGGAGACGCGCGGAGTGCCGAGAGAAGCTGCGTCGTCGTCTTGTTGGTCGTGCCGACAGCGTCGACAATCTGCTTGACCTGCTCGCCGATCGCGGACTTGTCCTGCAGACGCGCTTTCTCCAGCGCCTCCACCGATAACGCGAGTTTCCCGAGCGCTTCCTGCGCCGGCGCCAGCACTTCCTTGACGCCGCCCGCGGCGGCGGTGCGATGCTTTTCGAAGGTTTCGTTGGCGAGCGCCATGAAGCTGGCCTGGGTCTGCTGCAACGCCTTGGCGGCGATGTCGGCAAAGCGCGCCTCTTCAGACTCCGAGCGCTCCGCCTTTTGCGCCTGCGTTGCCGCCAGTTCGGCGGTCAGGCGCGTATTTTCCTCGCGCAGCCCTTTCAGTTCGGCCAGGGCGCGGTCGCGCTCGCCCTTGATCAGTTCGGCGCCGCCGGCCAGCGATTGGGCCTGCATGGCCCGCCACGCGAAAAAAGCGGCTGCGCCAATGGCCGCGAGCGCCAGCAAAAAGGGAAGTGATTCGATCATTTCGGAAGCCTAGCAGTCCGCCGGCCCCGACCACATGCTTGGCTGTTATAGGCTTGATTTGGCGCATGGCGAAAGGCCGCCTGCAGGCGTAGGTTTTGGCTATGAACCTATTCAATTATCTCATCCCGGTCGGCCTGGGGGTCGTTTTCCTCACGCTGTGCTTCGGGATTTACACGCTTTTCCGGGGCGGCGACTTTTCGCGCTCCTGGTCGAACAAGGCGATGCGCTTTCGGGTCGTGGCCCAGTTCGTGGTGATCCTCATTCTGGTCGGCGCGATGCTGTGGAGCCGCAGCCAGCATGGTTAGGCTGGACAAGATCGTCACCAAGGCCGGTGACGGCGGCAAAACGCGCCTGGCGACCGGCGAACCGGTCTCGAAAGCCAGCGCCCGCGTTGCGGCCTACGGCGCGGTGGATGAAGCGAACTCCGCCATCGGCGTTGCGCGCCTTTACACAACAGCCGATCCCGTCCTCGATCCGATCCTCGACCGCGCCCAGAACGATCTCTTCGACTTGGGCGCCGACCTCGCCACGCCACACTCGGACAATCTGAAGTTCGAACCGCTGCGCGTCCAGGAAAGCCAAGTGCTGCGCCTGGAAGCGGAGATTGATCAGCTCAATGAGACGCTGACGCCGCTTACCTCCTTTATCCTTCCTGGCGGATCGCCGGCGGCGGCGCATCTGCATCTCGCCCGCGCGATTGCACGCCGCGCCGAACGCGCCATCGTCGCGCTGGCGGATGTCGAAGCGATCTCGGCTGAAGCGATCAAGTTTGCCAATAGACTTTCGGATTTGCTGTTCGTCGCCGCGCGCTATGCCAACGATCAGGGCAAGGCCGATCTGCTTTGGAAGCCCGGCGCCAACCGCTGATGCGCGGTGGTGTTCATCACATCGATCTTACGGTGAAGGATGTGGCGCGTTCGCGCCCGTTCTACGAAGCGGTGCTCGGGCACATGGGTT
>JADLHI010000044.1 GCA_020848895.1 Hyphomonadaceae bacterium | reverse complement strand
TCTACATGATCTGCACGCTCTCGCGCCATGCCGCGACCGACGCCGGCTTCGACGACGCCATCATGATGGATTGGCGCGGTCAGATCGCCGAAGGCACCGGCGCCAATATCTTCTTCGTGAAGGATGGCGTCTTGCACACGCCGTACCCCGATTGCTTCTTGAACGGCATCACCCGCCAAACCGTCATCGGCCTCGCCAAAGCGCGCGGCATCGAAGTCGTCGAACGCGCGATCTGGCCGAATGAACTCGCCGGCTTCAGCGAAGTCTTCCTCACTGGCTCCGCCGCCGAGATCACGCCAGTTCGTGAAATCGCGGGGCTTCAGTTCAAGCCGGCCAGCATGACCGAAATGCTGCTGAACGACTTCGCCGCGCTGACCCGCCGAAAGAACGCAGCCTAACAAAGGCGCGCGGGTCTTCAGACCCGCGTCTTCGAGTGCTCGCGGGTCTGAAGACCCGCGCTCCTTTACGCCTCGTCCACGTCCGGCGTCATGAAATGCCCGTGCAGCGTGGCGATCGGCTGCGTTTTCTCGCCTTGCCACGCTTCCGCCTGCACATTGGCAATCCGCCGTCCGATCTTCACGACCTTGGCGCGGGCGAAGGTGTCGATGGGTTTGCCTGACCGCAAATAGTCGATCCCGATATCTACCGTCTTCGGAAACCGCTCGCTCTTTGACGCAATCGCAAGCTGTGTCAGCGCCGTCACCTCAAGCAATGCGCCTACAACACCGCCATGCAGCGCCGGCAACAGCGGATTGCCGACGAGGTGCTGGCTAAACGGCATGATCAGAGTCAGCTCGTCTCCCTTCAGCTCCGCGCGAATGCCGAGAAAGCGCGCGTAGGGAATGCGCTCGATCGCGGCGGCGACGCGTTGTTGCGGCGTCTCGCTCATATCCCCCTCCTCTTGAGAGGAGGGGGCAAGGGGTGGGGTGAAGCGCGATGTCTGATGCATCGGGCGCTGTACAAGATTTTTGAGAGCAGAGGTTCACTCCGCCCCCAACTCACTCCCCTCAAGGGGAGGGGGCGCTGGTCGAGCGCAATCATGACTTTTTCTTCCGCAAATTCGCGCCGAACTTTCGGCCGTTGCTCGAATTGACCATGAACGCCGCCGCGACATGCGCGATCGGATTGTCTGGCGTATCGTCGTACGCAACCGCGCGCACGAACGCGACATTCTTGCCCAACTTGTAGCAATGCGCTTCCGCCAGCACGTTTCGCTGCGGCGTAGCCGGGCGCATGTAGTCGATCCGAAGATCGATGGTCGCGACCGTCGTCGGATGCTCCATCGCCGCCACCGCCGCCGTTCCGCAAAGCGTGTCGAGGAACGTTGTGATGACGCCTCCGGCGATCACGCCGGTCTCGGGATCGCCGATTAGTTCTTCCCGATACGGCACCAGCCCCCAAACCCGCGCTCGCTCAATCCGCGTTACTTGCATCCCCAGCGCCTTGGCCTGCGGTGTGAACTGAATCATGGCGTGGACCCGATACAGCGGATCGTCGGTCGGGGAGGCGTAGGAGGTGGGCTCGTCGCTCATTGTGCGGTGCTACCAGGGCCGGACCCGCCCCGCCATTGTCGCAAATTGACGTTTCGTCACTTTTGTGACGTTGTAGGATGACCAGAGAGTCATCCGGGGAAAGAGATGAGCGAAACGGCGGCCAACGTCGAGCCGATAGGCAAACGCGAAAAGACCAAGGTCGCCAACCGGCAGGCGATCCTCATAGCCGCGCGCGCTGTGTTCGCCGAGCTTGGCTACGAGGCCGCGACCGTGCGCGACATCATCCGCGGCACCGATCTCGCGAGCGGCACCTTCTACAATTACTTCAAGTCGAAAGAAGAAGTGTTCGACGCACTCGCGGACGATGGCGCCCGCCGCTTTCGCCCAATCCTGCGCATGGCGCGTGAGAACGCCAAGAGCTTTGAAGATTATCTGCACTCGGCGTTCGTCGCGTACTTCCACTTCATCGTGCAGGACAATCAGCTCGAAGGCCGCCCGATCGAAGAACGGCGCCCGCATATCTTGCGCATGGATACGCCCGAGATGACGGCCGTCTACCAGGAGGTGCGCCAAAGTCTCGAAGACGCGATCGCACACGGCGACGCACCGCATGTCGATGCTGATTATCTGGCTTGCGCCTGCATCGGCATCGCGCAAGAGGTGGGGTCGGCCATGTTGCGCCGTTCGCCGCACGATATTGACGCTGCGGCAGACTTCGTAACGGGCCTCCTCTTGAAGGGGCTTGCTGGCGCTTCGCGCTAACGCTGAAGTTCGGAGAACGCGTTTGTCTTGGCTGCGCAAAGCGCTCGTGCATTTGGCTCTGTCGCGTTCCGACGACGCTTTGATCAAGGCATCGGGCGGTGCGCCGCGCACGGTGCGCGGCATGACGCTCGATCCGCGCATGCAGTTTCTGGAAGCGCAGGCGCGCCAGCGCGCGATCCCGTGGGACAAGATGAACGTCCAGATACTGCGCGCGCAGACGGAAGCGGGCGCGGAATTGTTCGGCGGCGGCAAGGTCTCCGGCGTGCGTATCGAGCAGGTCTATGTCACCGGCCGCTCGCACTCAGTGCCGTGCCGGATCTATCTGCCGACCGTGCGCGACAATTCGGCGGCGATGATGGTGTATCTGCACTTCGGCGGCGGCGTCATCGGCTCGCTGGAAAGCTGCAACCGTTTGTGCGCCTTGATTGCCAAGGAAGCCGGCGCACCGGTGCTCTCGGTCGATTATCGCCTCGCGCCTGAATTCAAATATCCCTTTGGCCTCGACGATTGCATTGCCGCCTACAACTGGGCCGTCGACAACGCCGCCCGCTACGGCGCGCCAGTCGGCAAGGCCGCGATCGGCGGCGATTCCATGGGCGGGCTTTTCTCGGCGATCGTCGCCCAGGAAATGCGCAAGACGAAGCCGCCGGTGCTGCAGCTGCTGATCTATCCAGGCATCGACTTTGTCTCCGATACGCCATCCATGCACGAATTCGCCGATGCCTGGCCGCTGACGGCCGAAACGCTCGACTTTTTCGTGAAGCAATATCTCCCAGAGAATGCCGACCCGAGCGACCCGCGCATCTCGCCCGGCCGCGCCCAAGACCTACGCGGCCTCGCGCCGGCGCTCATCTACGGCGCGGGCTTCGACATGCTGCTCGATCAAGGCGCCGCGTACGGCGAGCGCCTGCAAGAGGCGGGCGTAAAGGTGGCGTACACGCGGTTCGATTCATTGCCGCACGGCTTCGTGGCGTTTCCCTCGGCGGCGCCGGTTGCGGAAGCCGCCATCCGGCAGATCGCACGCGAGACCGCCGCCGCACTCAAAGGCAATCGCTAATGACGACTTTCCCCGGCATAGCAACCAAAACGTCGGGGGGAGGAGCCGGTAGCAAGATCAGTCGCGGCGCCTGGAGCTGGGCGCTGTTCGAATGGGCGCGCAATCCGTGGGTATTGCTCGGCACCATCTATGTGTTCGCGCCGTATGTTTCGAACGTCGTCATCGGCGATCCGATTCACGGCCAAACCCTGATCTCCGGCTGGCACAAGACCGCCGGCATCATCATCGCCATCACCGCGCCATTCCTCGGCGCCGCCACTGACCGCATGGGCCGGCGCAAGCCGTTGCTGGCGCTGTTCACCGCCGTGCTGGCGATAACCATTGGCGTCCAATGGTGGGCTTTGCCGGGAGATTCAGGCCTGCCGATATGGGCGCTCGGTCTCGCGGTGACGTTGAGCGGCATTTTCTTCGTCTACACCGAGGTGCTGCACAACTCGATGCTGACACGCGCCGCGCCGCCGCAGCTCTTGTCGCAAGTTTCGGGCTGGGGCCTTGCGCTCGGCAACGCCGGATCGCTGCTGCTGCTCGTATTCGTGCTGGTGACAATGGCGCTGCCGGGGCAGATCGATCTGCCTGGTTTGCCGGATGCGCCGATGTTCGGCCTCGATCCGGCAAAGTTCGAACCCAGCCGCATCGTCACGCTGCTCTGCGCGATTTGGCTGATTGTCTTCGCGATTCCGATCTTCCTCTACACGCCCGATCTGGTGACCACCGGCGAGAAATTCGGCGACGCGATGCGTCACGGCGTCGGCAACGTCTTCCGGACCATCTCCAAGCTCAAAAACTACCGCAACGTCGCGCTCTTCCTGATCGCGCGCATGCTCTACGCCGACGGCAAGACCGCGATCCTCATCTTCAGCGGCATCTATGCAGCCGGCACAATGAGCTGGGGCCTCATCGAGATGCTGGCCTATGGCATCATCTTGACGATCTTCGCCGTTCCGGGCGGCATTATGAGCGGCTGGCTCGATCACAGAATCGGGCCGAAGCGGGCCGTCATTCTCGAAATCGGCGTTACTTTCATTTGCCTCGTCGCAATGGTGTCCATGACCTCGACATCGATCCTCTTCTTCATTCCGGTCGATCCGGCCGCGACGATCTCATCCAGCCCGCTCTTCAACACATTGCCCGAAGTCGCCTACATGGGTTTTGCGATCGTCATCGCGATGTCGATCACCGCCGCCTATGCCTCCAGCCGCGCGCTGATGGCGCGTCTCGCGCCGGAGGGCATGGAAGGGGAGGTCTTTGGCCTCTACGCGCTGGCTGGCTCCGCGACCGCTTGGCTGGGCCCGATGCTGGTTGAGTTTTTCACCGACGCCTATCAGAGCCAGCGCGCCGGTTTTGGTTCTATCGCCATTCTGTTGATCGTCGGCTTCATCCTGCTTCTGTTCGTGAAGCCGCCGCCTCCGCTGCACCGCGACGACATCGCGTAAGCTGATCGGCGCACGCGGATCAGCTTACGCGGCGTCGGGCTGCTTCAGCTTCTTGTCGACCATGCGCTTCAAACTCGCGGCCACGCGCTGACGCTCTTCGCACAACGCATGGGGCAGGTGCACCATCTGGTGCAGCGCCGCGACGTGCGTGCGCACGACTTCGGGGTCGAGCCGCTCCGTTGCGCCCTGCGCCTGCAGATAGCGCGCCATTTCGCGCGCGCCGAGCGCCAAGCTCTGGTCGCCGATCTGTTCGCCGACTTCGACTAGATCCTGCACGGCGCGGTAGACAACGCGCGCTTGCTTGGCGTCGCCCGGCATGAGCTTTCGCGCCGCGGTCTCCAGCGCCGCAACGCGCGCGCGGGCGAGTTCGGCCTTCAGATCGAGGTCCTCGGCTTCACCGCGGACCAATTGTTCCGGCGCGGTGTCATCGAGCCGACGCAGCGGCCCCAGGTAATTCAAATCAGGCCGCCGCCGGCGACGGCAGGGGCCGACATAGGTTGCCGTCACCACGAAGGGCTGCGGATTGGTAATCACGGTCTTAACGCGCTGTTGCAGCGCCAGCGCCGAGATCGGCTTGCGCAGATAGCCATCGACGCCAGACCGGCGCGCCAATTCCACGTCGGCGGCCGCACCGCGCGTCGTCAACATGAACATCGGCACCGAACGGTTCGGCGTTTCGTCACTCTTGCGGACCCGGCGCGCGAATTCGAGCCCGTCGCCACCGGCGCCGTCGACCCAATCCATCAAGATGACGTTCGGATTTGCGAGCCGAACCGCTTCCCAGGCTTCCATTGTGTTGGCGGCGCCGATCGCGCGGCCAAAGCCCATGGCGCGCAGCTGATCGAGCGAAATGCCGCGCTCGTAGTGATTGTCGTCGAGGACAAGCGCCGTCAGGTTGGACGGATCGAAGTGATCTACCCCCTGCATGCGTTGTCCCAGCTCCCAAAACAGCCTGAGAAGCTAACGCTGATTATTTGAAATTCGCTGAAGGTTTGGCGCAACCTGAGTTAACGCAGATTAGCAATTGACGTCACCGGCGCTCCTCAAGCGCGCCAATAATCGTGATCTTCTGCCAGATCTTGCGGCCGAGGCCCGCAGTCAGGTTCTCAATGTCGTTCACCGACGCGATGACAACGCTATCGCGCACCCGATCGGCATAAAGCGCCGCAAGCTTGCCGATCAGCGCCAGCATTTCCGCGCAATAATCCAAATACCGCGTCAGCTCGAACTGCGTCATCGTCCGCTCGGGCGAAGCCGACGTCTTGTGCTGATCGAGCACTATGGTCGGGTCCTTGGTGAGCTGATGCATGTCGATCACGTGTGCGAGCTGACGCAGGCGATGTAGCGAATCCAGCGCCCGCTGCCGCTTTTCGCGCTCTTCCAACGTCAGGATGAACCAGATCGCGCCGCCAAACAGAATGAGCAGGTTCACCGCCGCTTCCAGCCCCTGAACCAGCTCCGGCGCCGTCAGCGTCTCGGCCCGGATGTTTAGAAATCGAAACGCCGCAACCTGCGCGGCGACGCCAATTGCAATCACCGCGAGCGCCGCGATGCGCCAGAGAAAATGCGGCCGCGCCAGGTTTGCCGCGTCCCGTGCGCTGAACCGCGCTGTCTCGATCACATCGGCGCAAACGCTCGAAAGTCCCGCATTTGGGAAACGCGCGTTGATGCGCTCCTGCAACTTATCCAACGTCGCCAGAATGCGGTCGGCGCGAAGGTGCGGGGCGGGCGGGTTCATGATGCGCTCAAATTACGCGCACGTTGCACCGAGCGCTCGTCGAAGGCCTGGCCAAACGCGCTGCCCTGCAGATGGGTGCTGGTCTCGGCCGCATAACGCCGCCCGTTCGGCGCCGCTTGGCACGTGATAACGATGTTGAGCGAATCCAGCCGCACCAGCGGCATCGGGCTAAAGCTCTCCGGCACATAGAGCCGCACGCGCGCAATGTCGGGCGTCGCCTTCAGCACCGTGACCTCGCCGCGCAAGCGTTGCGCAAACCGCTGCGCCTGTTCGCCACGAACGCTTTCGCGCGTCGGCTGAAACGAATACGTCGCGCTCGTCTCATCCTCGCGCAACAGCCGCACGTCCGCGACGCGGCCCATGCCTTCGCTCGCACACCAGGAGACGCCCTCAAAGTCTTCCGCCATGCGATCGAAGGCGCGGCGCTGATCGTTGTCGAGTTCATCGCGCGCAGGGGCGATCAACCGCAAATGCGGCGCCGTCTCTGGGTCGAAGCGCGTGCGCCAATTTGCCTTCGACGTGCTCAGTTCATAATCGAACGCATAATCTGCCTTTGCCGCCTGCGTCACGGCCACAGCTTGCGCGAGCAAAGCCGATCCAGCGCTCTGCGCCGCCGCCGTCGCGGCGAAGGCCGCAACCGCCGCGCAAACCAAGATTCGAACCACGCGGAACATGTCCGCGACCATGCCATGCCAATTGCGGCCACTCAACGGCGGCCGCCCGCGGGGGATAGGGCTTCGATCCCGGCCCCGTTGCGCTACATAAAGCCGGTGGACGCCCGCAGCCCAGTATTGCCATCGCCATTCGAGGAATGGTTTGCCGCGCGCGGTTGGGCGCCGCGGCCGCATCAGCTCGAACTTGTCGCACGCGCGCGGAGCGGACTGTCCACATTGCTCATCGCCCCAACCGGGGCCGGCAAAACGCTCGCCGGCTTTCTCCCAAGCCTGATCGAGCTCGCGCCCCTGAAAGCAGAAGGCCCACGCCGCGCGCACAAGCTCCACACGCTCTACATCTCGCCGCTCAAAGCGTTGACCACCGACGTCGCGCGCAACCTCAATGCGCCCGCCGCCGAGATGCAGCTTGGCGTGCGCATAGAGACCCGCACCGGCGATACGCCGCCCTCACGCCGTCAACGCCAACGCGCGCATCCGCCCGATATTCTCCTCACCACGCCAGAACAATTGTGCCTGCTCATCGCCTCCGAGCACGCGCGTGTCTTCTTCGAAGATCTGCAAGCCGTGGTCATCGACGAAATCCACGCCCTCGCCCCAACCAAGCGCGGCGATCTTCTCGCTCTCGCGCTCGCACGCTTGCGCCGCTGGGCGCCAGGACACAGGCGCATCGGCCTGAGCGCGACTGTCGCGGATGAAGAGGGTTTGGTGCGGTGGTTGCTAGGTTCATCCCCTCCCCGCGAGGGGAGGGGGCAGGGGGTGGGGCGAACCTCCGTCGACCGAGCATCACCCCACCCCCCAACCCCCTCCTCTCAAGAGGAGGGGGGGTCGATAATCGTCCGCGCCCCGCCAGGCGCAGCTCCCATCATCGATGTCCTAGACTCCGACGCCAACATCCCGTGGTCTGGCCATACTGCGCGTCACGCCATCCCGGAAATCTACGAGAAGATCAAAGCCGCCAAGCTCGCACTGGTTTTCGTCAACACCCGCGCTCAGGCGGAAATGACCTTTCAAGAGCTTTGGCGCGTCAACGAAGACGCGTTGCCGATTGCGCTTCATCACGGCTCGCTCGACGTCGCGCAGCGTCGCAAGGTCGAAGCCGCCATGGCGGCTGGCAAGCTCCGCGCCGTCGTCTGCACGTCGACGCTCGATCTCGGCATTGACTGGGGCGACGTCGATCTCGTCATCCAGATCGGCGCTCCCAAAGGTTGCGCGCGCCTTGTCCAGCGCATCGGGCGCGCCAACCACCGCTACAATGAACCCTCGCGCGCACTGCTCGCGCCAAGCAACCGCTTCGAAGTGCTGGAATGCCGTTCGGCGCAGGAAGCCGTGCAAGAAGGCGCGCTCGACGGCGAGTCTGTGCGCGTCGGCGGCCTCGATTGCCTCGCGCAGCACATTATGGGCTGCGCTTGCGGCGAACCGTTCGATGCCGATGAACTCTTTGCCGAAGTCAAAAGCACAGCCGCATACGCGGACCTATCGCGCGCGCAGTTCGATCGTGCCCACGATCTCGTCGCCACCGGCGGCTACGCGCTGCGCAGTTACGATCGCTACCGCCGCATCGTCCAGGACCCGCACACCAACCTTTGGCGCGCCCGCAATCCTTCTGTCGCTCAACAGCACCGCATGAATGTCGGCGCGATCGTTGAGTCTGAAATGCTCGACGTGCGCCTCGCGCACCGCCCATCGGATCGCCGGCTTTCTTCCCCCGCACGCGGGGGAAGTGTCGCGCGCGCAGCGCGTGACGAAGGGGGCAGTGCGCCGCGCCCCCTCAGTCAGGCTTCGCCTGACAGCTCCTCCGTAAACGGGGGAGCAAAGAGAGCGCCGCTCGTCGCTGGTCGCCGGCTCGGCCAAATCGAAGAATATTTCATCGAAGGCCTAGCTCCGGGCGATACGTTCCTCTTCGCCGGAGAGATACTGCGTCTGCTCGGCGTGCGTGAAACC
>JADLHI010000043.1 GCA_020848895.1 Hyphomonadaceae bacterium | reverse complement strand
TTGCCCGCCAACCCGCGCGAGACACGATCGGCGATCGTCTCTAGCGCAAGATACGGGTTCACCGTCGTCGCACCGCAGCCGATGAGCACGGCGGCATAGTGCGGATCGAGGCACTCCGATGAGCGCACGGTGAGCGAGCAATAGGTGCGCAGACCCTTCGCCACCAGATGCGAGTGCACGGCGCTGACGGCGAGGATCATCGGGCAGCCGACGCGATCCGGGCCTTGCTGTCTATCGGTCAACACGACGTGCGAGCGTTTGTAGAACGACACTGCTTGCTCGGCTTCAGCGCAAATACGCGCCAGCGCCTTACGCAATATCGCGCCGGAATCTTCGCCGGGCTCCGGCGTTGGGAAGGTGCAATCTATCCGCGCGACGTCATCGCGCATCTCGCGCATCATGCGCGTGTACATTCCATTCGTCAGGATCGGGCTTGAGAGCACGTAGACGCGCGATTGGGTTTCGTCTTGTGCCAGGATGTTGCCGAGGTTCTTGAAACGCGTCGTCAGCGTCATCACCCGCCCTTCGCGCAACGGATCGATCGGCGGATTGGTGACCTGGCTGAAGTTCTGCCGGAAATAGTGCGAGAGCGGCCGGTTCTGCTCGGAGAGCACGGCAAGCGGCGCATCGTCACCCATCGAGCCGATGGCTTCCTTGCCGTCTTCCATCATCGGCTGCAGCAGCAGCTCCAGATCTTCCATGGTGAAGCCGGCGGCGGTCTGGCGCTGCAGCAGCTCGCGGCGATCCGCGAAGAGAATAGTCTCGGCGCCCTCGAGCTTTTTGTCGAGATCGATGACGTTATCGAGCCATGCCCGGTATGGGTGCGCCTTTGCGAGTTCATCGACGAGGTCTTCGTGGCGATAGAGCCGGCCGGCATGCGTATCGATCGCGACCATCTGGCCGGCGCCGATGCGGCCGCGTTCGATGATCTTGCGGTCGTCGAGCGGACACATGCCGGTTTCGGAACCGACAGCGAGCAAGCCGTCTTCGGTGCGCGCGTAGCGAAGCGGGCGCAGGCCATTGCGGTCGAGGCCAGCGACGGCCCAGCGGCCATCGAACATCGCCAGCGCGGCAGGGCCATCCCACGGCTCCATCACGGCGCTGCAATACGCATAGAGCGCCTTGTGCTCGGCCTTCATCGTGCGCGACTTGGCCCACGCTTCTGGAATGAGCAGCGACTTCGCCATCGGCGCCGTACGGCCCGCGCGCACGAGCAGTTCGAAGACATTATCGAGTGCGGCGGAGTCTGAACCGCCGGGCTGGATGATGGGCTTCACGAACTCTTCGTCATCGCCGAACGTATCGGAGGCCATGGGAATTTCATGGCTCTTCATCCAATTGACGTTGCCCTTCAGCGTGTTGATCTCGCCATTGTGGGCGAGCATGCGGAACGGTTGCGCGAGGCGCCATTGCGGGAATGTGTTGGTGCTGTAGCGCTGGTGATAGATCGCGACAGCGGAGACGAAGCGTTCGTCGCGCAAATCGGGATAAAACGCGTCGATCTGCGCGGCGAGGAACATGCCCTTGTAGATCAGTGTCTGCGCTGAGAGCGAGCAGACATAGAGTTCTGGGATGTTCGCCGCCAGCGCGCGCTTTTCGATGCGACGGCGCACGATGAAGAGATCGCGATCGACAGTGTCATTGTCGCGCCCCTGCGGATCGTGCAGCAGCACTTGCTCGACCTCAGGGCGCGTGGCGTTGGCCTTTTCGCCGATCTGGCTGATGTTCACTGGCACCTGGCGCCAGCCATAGAGCACGAAGCCGGCGCGGATGATTTCGCTCTCGACGATGACGCGCGCACGCTCTTGGGCGCCCAGATCGAGGCGCGGCAGGAAGATTTGGCCGACGAAGATTGGGCCCTCTTTCACCGCGTGGCCGGTGCGCGAGACTTGCTCGGCAAAGAAATCGCGCGGCGCGTCGATGAGAATGCCGGCGCCGTCGCCGGTTTTGCCGTCAGCGTCGACGGCGCCGCGGTGCCAAACGGCTTTCAGCGCGGCGAGCGCGAGCGTGACAACGTCGCGGCGCGGTTTGCCATCGGCCGCCGCGACAAGGCCAACACCGCACGCGTCGCGTTCGTGTTCAGCGCGGTAGAGGCCGTTTGCTTCGAGGCGCGCGCGTTGTGCGATGTAGCGCGCGACCTCCCCCTCCCCTTGAGGGGAGGGGGTTGGGGGGTGGGGTGAGGCGCGACGTTCGGCGTTGTGTGCGTCGTTCTGAGAGCGCGGAGAGTCACCCCGCCCCCTACCCCCTCCCCTCAAGGGGAGGGGGTTCTGGTTGTACTGATCGCGCTTCATTCTGCGGCCACCTTGGCGCGAGACTGAATGTAGGCATGCATCGCGTCCGCCGCGTCGCGGCCTTCGCGGATGGCCCAGACAACGAGCGAAGCGCCGCGGACGATGTCGCCGGCGGCGTAAACGCCAGCTTCGCTGGTGGCGAATGAGAGCGGATCGGCTTTCACCGTGCCCCAGCGCGTGAGCTCGACATTCCAATCGCTCAAGTCTTCAGCGTCGAAGCCGAGCGCGGCGATGATGAGATCGCCGGGGACTTCGTAGGCGCTGTCAGGCTGCTCCTGTGGGGTTTGGCGTCCGCCTTCGTCGGGCGGTCCAAGTTGCATGCGCACGGCTTTCACGGCTGGCGATTTGCCGGCGCGCACGCTTTTTGGCGCCGCCAGCCAATCGAAGGCGACGCCCTCTTCTTCCGCGTGCGCGACTTCGCGTTGCGAACCCGGCATGTTGGCGCGGTCGCGGCGATAGAGGCAGGTGACGGACTTTGCGCCCTGGCGGCGCGCGGTGCGGACGCAATCCATCGCCGTATCGCCGCCGCCGATGACGACGACACGGCGGTCTTTCGCATTCAACGCGCCGCTGGCGAATTCGGCGACGTCATCGCCAAGGCCGACGCGGTTGGCGGCAATAAGGAAGTCCAGCGCTTTGACAACGCTGCGATCGTTCGGCGCGTTGAGCGGCTTTGATTTGTAGACGCCAGTGGCGATCAGCACCGCATCATGCTTGGCGCGGAGTTCGGCGAAGCTGATCGTCTCGCCAACATTGCAGTTCAACTCGAACTTAACCCCGCCATCGATGAGACGCCGCGCGCGCCGTTGGACGACGTCTTTTTCGAGTTTGAAGTTCGGTATGCCGTAGATCAGCAGGCCGCCGATGCGGTCGTGGCGATCGTACACGGTCACCTGGTACCCGCGCTGGCGCATGCGCTCTGCTGCCGCGAGTCCGGCGGGACCCGCGCCGATGATGCCGACGCTTTCGCTGCGCTCGGCGCGCGGCGCGAGCGGCGCGACCCAGCCTTCGCGCCAGGCAGTTTCAGTCAGGTATTTTTCGACGGCGCCGATGGTCACGGCGCCATGTTCACTTTGCTCGATCACGCAGGCGCCTTCGCAGAGGCGATCTTGTGGGCAGATACGACCGCAGACTTCCGGCATCGAATTGGTGGAAGCGGCCAGTTCGTACGCTTCGCGCAGCCGCCCCTCGGCGGTCAACCGCAGCCAATCGGGTATGTTGTTCTGCAGCGGGCAGTGCGTTTGGCAAAACGGCACGCCGCATTGGGCGCAACGGGAGGCCTGTTCGGTTGCTTTTTGCGCAATGAA
The DNA here is from genome assembly GCA_020848895.1 of Hyphomonadaceae bacterium. Classification (GTDB taxonomy): domain Bacteria; phylum Pseudomonadota; class Alphaproteobacteria; order Caulobacterales; family Aquidulcibacteraceae; genus Vitreimonas. The sequence continues at coordinate 4,477 of JADLHI010000043.1, read as the reverse complement.
ATCCGCATAGATCTCGTGAAAATCGCCCGCGCGGGCCTCGGCGGGGCGTTTTTCAGGCAAAGCTTGCCCAAGAGACACGAATTTCTGCATGCGTTCGGCCACGAACGCCCTCCAAACGGCGCAACGATGGGTTGATCCTTCCCTTTTTGCCTGGATTCTTCGCAGGTGCAAGAGAAGTGGCGGCCAAGCACAGCTAAAGCGCCGCTTTGCCGCTTCCAGGAGCGCGCGACGCACTCCAAGGTCCGCGGCGTACAAATTAGGGGCAGCGGCTTGGACCTTCTCGATCTCGCGCGCGCAGCGCTGCTGGGAATTCTGCAAGGGCTGACCGAGTTCTTGCCGGTCTCCTCGACGGGACACCTGCTCATCTTCGGCCGCGCCATCGGCTACGACGATCCGGGCGGCGTGTTCACGGTGATGATCCAGCTCGGCTCAATCCTCGCGGTGATGTGGCTCTACCGGCAGCGCATCTGGGACGTGGTGACGGGGCTGCCAAGCAAGCCCGAGGCGCGACGGTTTGCGCTGATGTTGTTCTTTGCGTTTTTGCCGGCGGCGTTCGTGGGCTTGCTGGCCAACGATTACGTCCGCAACGAGCTTTACCTGCGGCTCGACATCATCGCCTACGCGCTGATCCTTGGCGGCTTGGCGATGCTGGCGATCGAGAAATGGCCGCCGAAGGTTGAGGTGAAGGACGCGGCCGAGACGCCGATCTGGCGTGCTGTTGGCGTGGGTGCGTTTCAAACTTTGGCGCTGATCCCAGGCGTATCGCGTTCGGGCGCGACGATTTTTGGCGGCTTGGCGCTTGGCCTGGATCGGCGCGCGGCGGCGGAGTTTTCGTTCTTCTTGGCGATGCCGACGATGATGGCGGCGTTCATTCTCGACTTTTTCGAGGTGAAGGACAGCATCACGCCGGATCGCATCGCCGAGATTGCCGTGGGTTTTGTGTTCGCGTTCATCTCGGCGGCGCTGGTGGTGAAGCCGTTCTTGAACTTTGTGACCAAAGTCGGCTTTGGGCCGTTTGCGTGGTATCGTATCGTTGGCGGCGCCGTGTTGCTTGGCGTGCTGGCGATGGGATGGCTGTGACGAAGCTTTACACGATCGGATACGAGAAAGTTGGGCAGGCCGATTTCGTCGCGGCGTTGAAGGCGGCGAAGATCAAGACGCTTGTGGACGTGCGCGAAGTTGCGAATTCGCGACGCGCCGGGTTTTCGAAAAAATCACTCGCCGCCGCGCTCGATGGCGCCGGCATCGCTTACATACACATGAAGCCGCTGGGCACGCCAAAGTTGGGCCGCGAAGCCGCGCGCAAAGGCGACACGCCGACGATGACGCGCATATTCGAAGCCAAGCTGGTTGATCCCGAGAGCCAGCTGGCGCTGGCGGAAACGGCGGCGCTGGCCCGGCGCGGCCGCACATGCATCATGTGCCTGGAGCACGATTGGCGCGGCTGCCATCGCGCGATTGTGGCGCGGCGCATCGAGGACGAATTTGGGCTTACGCCTCTACACCTTTCGCCCGAGCCGCACTGACGGCCGCCATTACGAGCAGCGCCACCCACGCAACGGCAAATCCCGCACTCATCACATTTGACCAGACGATGTGATCGTAAGCGGCTGCGGCGACGCCGAAGGGCGGCAGCAACAGCACGGCGCCCAAGATGTAGCGCGGCCTTTCCGACGTATAGCAAATGCCGGCGCAGAACACGGCGTGCGCGGCAAGCAACGCGAATTTCGACCAGGCGCCCAGCTGCGAATAGTGCAGCAGGCCACCCGGCGCATCGAGCGTATGCGTGATGGCGAGCAACGTCGTGGTCTCGAGATAGTCCCCCGCCGCTGCAAGCAAAGATGCGCCGATGGCGATGATGACCAGCGGGCGCGCCCACACGCCGTTGGCAAGGAAGAGCGCAGCGCAAATGCCGAACAACGTGTAAGCCGGGATGAAAGCGAGTGTGTCGAGGCGGTTGACCGCGTCCATGGCGGTGATGACGAGCGGGCGGCAGACGCTTTCGGGTTCGCCGAAGATCGAGACGAGATCAGCAATATTGCGCGCGAACTCGAACTGCACGACTGCGCCGCGCGCGAAACAATCGCCTGCGGCTGTGACCTCGGGCAGCAAGGCGAACGCAACACTAATGCCGAGCGTTATGATCCCCGTGACGACCGTCGCAATCGCCCAGACGCGCCCGCTCATGCTGGGTTTTGCTTGGTCTGGAACTGGCCGTACGGGCGGAAGCGCCACAGATAGCTCGGCCCAATCGCTTCGATGCTTTCCAGCGACGTGACACCGAGATCCTGGATCGTGTGTGCGCTTGGATCGGCGCCGACAATGTTGTCTCGCTTCAGCATCGTCACTTGATCACCGGTGAGCGGCGGATCCCACGGGAGCAAGCCGAATACCCAATTCGCAATAACGCCAATCGGGTGGGCGATAACCGAAGCGAGCGGTAGCATCACCGGATGGCGATCGGTTTCGTCGCAGACAAATTGCAGCAGCTGCTTGAACGTGTAGGTGCGCGGGCCGCCGAGTTCGTAAACGCGGCCTTGCGCTTCGCGCTCGCTGAGCGCGGCGACAACGGCATCGGCGACATCGCCGACGAAGATCGGTTGGAATTTGGTCTTGCCGCCGCCGATCAGCGGCATCGTGCCGCCCATGCCGTAGAGCCACGGGTTGCGCGCCATTTCGGCAAAACGGTTGAAGAACGTATCCTCCGGACCGAACACAACTGAGGGACGTAGGATCGTGGCGGTTGGCGCGGCGGCGAGCACCGCGCGTTCGCCGCGATACTTGCTGCGGGCGTAGCGCGCGCCTTTAGGCGCGGCGCCCAGCGCCGACATCTGCACAATGCGCGTAATGCCGCGCTTCGCCGCCGCTTCGGCGATCGCTTGCGCCGCTTCGACGTTCAGTGTTTCGAAATTCTGATTGCCGCTCTCATACATCGTCGAGACGAGATTTACGACGGCGTGCGCTTCTTCGAGCGCCGCGTCGATCGATTGCGGGAAACGCACGTTGGCCTGCACAAGTTGCACTTGGCCGACATCGCCCATCACGCGCAGTTCGGCGCCGAGATGCGGACGCCGGATCGCGATCCGGACGCGATAGCCGCGCTTGGCCAGCGCGCGCACGACTTGTTTACCGATGAAGCCGGAACCGCCGAACACAACGACGAGATCGCCAGCACTCATGTGAAGCACTCCATCAGCACAGGTTCAGAGCGCATGCGCGATAGTCGCGAACTGAAGCTCGGAACTTTGTCGAGATGTGTCGCTATGAAGGGTTCGACACAAATTGGCAACCGCCCGGGAACCAGGACGGCGCGACAGATTGGATCATGTTCCTACGGAACGGTTTGTTGAGCGCCGGATTTGAACGTGATGAGGCCGAAAGGCCCGGAAAGCATCAAGGAAAGCACTATGAATAAGTTTCTTGCTATGGCGGTTGCGGCGAGTGCGCTTGCGGTAGCTGCCCCTGCTTCTGCCCAAGCGTGGCAGAGCATCAATCAACGCCAAGCGAATCTCGATGCCCGTATCGATGCGGGCGTTCGCTCTGGCGATTTGACGCGCGCTGAAGCGATGCGGTTGCGCGGCGAGTTCAACGATCTCGCGCGCCTCGAAGCGCGGTATCGCTCGAGCAACGGGCTTTCGGTTTCCGAACGCCGCGATCTCGATACTCGCTTCGACCGCTTGAGCGCGCAAATCCGCTTCGAGCGCAACGATCGTCAGGATCGCAATTGGCAGCCGATCAACCAGCGTCAACGCGCGCTCGACGCACGCATCGATCGCGGCATTCGCGACGGCCGGCTGGACCGGCGCGAAGCGTATCGGCTCCGCGCCGACTTCCAGCAGATCGCCGACCTTGAAGCGCGTTATCGGCGCAACGGCCTCTCGATGGAGGAACGCCGCGATCTCGACCGCCGCTTCGATCGTCTGGACGCGCGCTTGAGCGCTTCACTGAACGACCGCGATCATCGCCGCGGCTAAGCGAATTGTAACTGCGATCGGAACCGCCGGCGTGAAAGCGCCGGCGGTTTTGCCACACACTGCCGACAAGTTGGAGCGGAGTGAATGCGCCGGATAGATCGCCCAACCTATTGCGCGAGGCGCGCCAGCTCCTCGTCGCTGATGTCTTCGTTGGAATAGACGTCCTGCACATCATCCAGATCGTCGAGTTGATCGAGGAGTTTCATCAGCGTCTCGGCGCCCTCGCCTTCGACCGGAATGGCGATGTCGGTGCGCCAGACAAACTTTGCGCTCGAAGGATCGCCGAACTTTTTCGCCAGCCCCTGAGAGACTGCCGCGAGCGCATTCATCTCGCAGGTGACGACGTGGTGATCGTCCTCCACGGTGCAATCGTCGCCGCCGGCTTCGATCGCGGCTTCCAGCATCGCATCTTCGCTGGCGGCGGCGAGCGGGTAGCGCACCTCGCCGACCTTGCGCCATGAATTCGAAACCGAATTGGATTCACCGAGATTGCCGCCGTTCTT
>JADLHI010000042.1 GCA_020848895.1 Hyphomonadaceae bacterium | reverse complement strand
GACGCGCCAGACGATGTTGCCGACATCATCCGCGACCAGCAGCGCGCCGGTGCGATCGGTGGCGACGCCGACCGGTCTGCCTTGGGCTTTGTTGTCGGCGGTCAGGAAGCCGGTCAGGAAATCTTCGACGCCGCCGCTTGGGCGGCCATTGGCGAACGGCACATAGGCGACGCGATAGCCGACGAGTTCGCTTCTATTCCACGAACCGTGCTGACCGATGAACGCGCCGCCGCGATAGTGCTCGGGCAGCGCTGCGCCGGTGTAGAAGTGCAAGCCAAGCGAGGCTGTGTGCGCGCCGAGCGCGAAGTCAGGCGCGGTTGGCGATTGTAGGCGCACGTTGGCGGGAATTTCGACGCGCTCGTCGCGGTGCTCGCCCCAATAATAATAGGGCCAGCCGTAAAAGGCGCCGTCCTGAACATGGGTGATGTAATCGGGCACGAGATTGTCGCCGAGCATGTCGCGTTCGTTGACCGCAACCCAAAGCGCACCGGTTACCGGCTCCCAGCTCATGCCGACAGGATTGCGCAGGCCTGACGCGAAGACGCGCGATTGGTTTGTCGCGATGTCGTATTCCCAGATCGCGGCGCGGCCAGCTTCCACTTCCATGCCGTAATCGGCAATGTTCGAAGAGCTGCCGACGGAGATGTAGATTTTCGCGCCATCGGCGCTGGCGATGAGATTGCGCGTCCAGTGGCCGTTGTCGCCCGCGTGATGCGGCAACTGCAGGACGATTTCAGGCTGGCCCGGCGCGCGCACCGAATTTGGCGTGTAGCGGAAACGCACGAGCGCATCGGTGTTGGCGACGTAGAGATAATCGCCCACCAGCGCCATGCCGAAAGGCTGGTTCAGATTTTCCGCAAAGATGTGACGCGCATCGACGTCGCCGTCACCATCGCTGTCGCTCAGAAGCGTGATACGGTCAGCGCTTTCGCTGAGCGCGCCGGCGCCGCGCTGAATGCTGTTGCGTATCCAGCCCATAAGACCGCCGCCTTCTTGCGGCTTGGTTGAACTTTCAGCAACGAGCACGTCGCCGTTGGGCAAAACATAAAGCCAGCGCGGGTGATCGAGATTTTCCGCATAGCGCGTAACGGCGAACCCTTCAGGCGCGCTGGGTGCGGCGCCTTCAGCCCAACCAATGGCTTCGGCGGTGTTGACTGTCGGCAGCATGCTCGATTGCGGATCGGGCAGTTGCGGTTCGGCGCCATAGCCGTGTTCGGCTGGCGGCGCGGGTTGACCGCAGGCCGCCAAAACAAAAGCAGCCGCGAGGACGAGCTTTTTCATGGCGCAAAGGTTACACCCAAATGGGTGAAGCGTCGCGCGCCATCTTGGGGCGCCGTCGCGTTACTCCTCGCTCTTGGCGTCCTTGTCGTCGCGCCGCGCAAACCTGCGCACAATCAAGGCAATTGCGATCGCGACCACAATTGCGAGCGCTGCCATCACAGCGGCGGTGACGAACTCGCCCTGAAACGCGTTCATGATGCTGTTGCCGAAGAAGGCTACCATCATCGTTTTGGGCAGCACGCCAACAGCAAGACCGACAATGTAGGCCCAGAAATTCGCACGCGTGGCGCCGAACGCCATGTTGGCGACGATAAACGGACCGGTTGGGATGAAACGCACAAGAAAGCTTGCGAGCAGCGTGTTCTTGCCCATGAAGCGCGTGAAGCGCCCGCCGGTGGCGCCGCCGAAGCGCTTTTGTGTTTGCCCGCTCGTCAGGCGACCCGTGAAGTATGTGGCAACACCCGAGACGACTGTCGCGATCCACGAATACCAAAAACCAGTCTCGGCGCCGAACGCGACAACACAGGCTGCAATGAGCGCAACCTGCGGCGCGCCAACATAAGCTGTGAGGGTGAACACGAGGATGGTGGCGAGCAGGCCCCAATGACCGCGATTGGCTTGGCCTAACGTGGAATCGATGAAACGCTCGATCTCGTCGCCAAAGAAAAAACGCCCTACGACAAGCAGCAGCAGCACAAGAACGACGCTGACCACCGACATGGTGACGGCGCGCCAAGCGCGCGCGTCCATACTTTTGATGAACTCGCCGAAGTCGGCGCGCTGTCCGGGCTCCGGCCCGTCACGCGGCGGCTCTTGTTGGGTGGCGTTGTCGGTCATCGGCCCCGCCCTGTCGCGCGGCGGGCCGTGTTGGTCAAGCAATCACGCCCGTTGCGGACGCCGCCCGAGCAGCGCCGAAAGCTCAAAGGCATGCGCCGCGGCGGCTTTGCGCTTGGATTTTGGCGCAGCGGCCTGCGGAATTTCCATGTCATTCATGCGCGGCTTCAGGCCCCGGATGAGGTCCTCTTCAATACGGCGGCGATCCATTTCGTCCCGGATGGGGCCTAGAACGTAGCGCTCCGTGGCGCCGTAATACCAATAGGCGCGGCCCCACTTTTCGTGACCGAGCAGGCGCGAGCGCAGATCGTGCGCTTTGCCGACATAGAGCGGCTCCATGAAGAAGCCCCAGCGGCGGCGGACGAAAACATAAATCCCGCCAACGCCTTCAGGCGGCAGGCCGTTCTTGGTGAGAACACACTTGAAGCGATAGCGGCGGCCGCTTTCGCCGCGCCAGGAGTGTGGTCCGAAGAAGAACATGGGTTTCGCCTCCGCGTGAACAGCGAGGCTCGGCCTCGAATCGTAAACGCCGCGTTAAGACATTGAGCGCGAGCGCAAAGCGGCGCAACGTGGGGCCATGGCGCTTGAAGCACTCCCCGCTCTTTCGATGCGCGATCGCCGCGCCGATCCCGATGGTTTCGCGCGGGCAATGGGAGAGAGTTATGCGCGCTTCGGTTTTGCGATCGTGCGCGATCATGGCCTCGACGCCGGCCTGATCGAGCGTGCGGGACGAGCCACGAAGAATTTCTTCGCGCTGCCCGATGAGGTGAAGCGCCGCTATCACACCACGGGCGGCGGCGGTCAGCGTGGCTACACGCCGTTCGGCGTCGAGGCGGCGAAGGGCGCGGACAAAGTCGACCTCAAGGAATTCTGGCACGTTGGCCGCGAACTCCGCGAAGGCCACCCTTATCGCAAATATATGCCGCACAATGTCTGGCCGGCTGAGATCGCGTCGTTTCGCGAGGATGTGTACGGACTCTACAGCGCGCTCGATGCGTTGGGGCTGGACCTGCTGGACTCGATCGCCGCGTTTTTGCAATTGCCACACGGCTTCTTCCGCGAGCCGGTGCGCGATGGCAATTCCGTGCTGCGCCTGCTGCACTACCCGCCAACGCCGCCGAAGCCCGAAGGCGTGCGCGCCGAAGCGCATGAAGACATCAACGTCATCACGCTGCTGCTTGGCGCCGAGGAAGCTGGGTTGCAGCTGCTGACGGCCGAAGGCGAATGGCTCGACGTCGATCCGCCCGAAGGCGCGCTGGTGGTGAATGTCGGCGATATGCTGCAGCGGCTGACGAACCACCGCTTGCGCTCGACCACGCATCGCGTCGTGAACCCAGCGCCGGAGCGCGCACACTTGCCGCGCTATTCGATCCCTTTCTTTCTTCATTTCGCGCCGGACTATTTGATCGAAACGCTGCCGAGCTGCGTCAACGCGAACAATCCCAACCGCTATCCTGAGCCGATTACGGCTCAGGATTTTTTGTATGAGCGGTTGCGGGAGATCAGATTGGCGTGATCACTCCTGCTCCAGCACATCGCCGCTGCGCAGATGGCGGCCTTCGATGGACACCCATTCTGGGCGAAGGCCCGTGAAGATAATCGGCAGGCCGCGGGCGGCGTTGAGATCGGGGCCGTCGATCAACTGGAAATGCAGATGCGGTTCGGTGGAATTGCCGGAGCTGCCGGCTTCGCCGATTTGCACGCCGGCGCTGACGGTGTCGCCGACGCTCACGCGGACGCTGCCTTGGTGCAGGTGCGCGTAGAGTGAGTGTTCCCCGTTGGCATGGCGGATGAGCACATAATTGCCGGCGGCGGCCTCGAAGCCGCCTTGCATCATGATCGCCTGCTGGGTTTCGACGACGCGTTGCATGTAAGCGTCGAAGGCTTCGCCCGGCTGGCGCAGCATGGCTTCGTTGTCTTGACGATCGTTGCGCATAGCGACGACAACGCCATCGGCGACGGCGAGAATGGGTTGGCGGTAGGTGATGTAATCGGTGAGATGCGCGCCGTCGCCGGTATAGGTGCGCATGTCGGCGTTCATGCGGGCGATATCGAGCGCGTATTCTGACGAGACAACCCAGCGGTGGTGCTGCGCCACATCGCCCGAAGCGAGCACATACCAGCGGCCGTTGACGGGCGCGCGGTAAGCGATGGGCGATTGGTAACGCGAAACCGGCACGTCGACGTGGCCAAGATCGCCGCGCGGGCCTTCGACAATGACGCGCGCGGTGTCCGGCAGTGCATTGGCGGAGATGTAGAAGCTGATGTTGAGATAGGCTTCGTTGGGATCGAGTGTGGCGTCGGCGCTGAGGCGCTCACCGGCATGCATGATGCGCGAGAGATGGAATTGGAAATCCATCATCTGCAGCGCGCCCGCTTGGGAAAGCTGCGACATGCG
>JADLHI010000041.1 GCA_020848895.1 Hyphomonadaceae bacterium | reverse complement strand
GCATGATCGACGCTATGCCAGACGGCACGGGCGTTGCGCTCGTGGACGGCAAGATGCTGGATGACGCCACCTGGAAGCAAGCCAAGGTGATCGTCGACTTGGCCAAGCTGGTCGCCAGCAAAGAGCCGGAGATGAAGGCCGCCTATGGGTTCTGACTACCGGGCTGCTGCGGGTGGCAGTCTGCGCGCGACGAACCGACATACAATGCCGCAGCGGTCGTGTTAGACGCAGCGCCCATGCAGTTTCGGATCAATCGCGAACTCGATCTGGCCGCCTTCGCGAAAACCTACGCGGAGCAGGGCCTCGTGCAGATTCCGAATCTCTTTGATGAGGAAACCGCCAGCTACATCGAATCCGTGCTGCTGTCGCTGCCTTGGCGTCTCGTGTGTCAGGACGACAGCAAGCGGAACATAATTTTGCTACCGGACCAGCTGCGCGCCATGCCGGCAGAAGAGCGCGCTGCGCTGGAAGCCGGCATCCGCCGCCGCGCCGCGGAAAATTTTGGCTACGCCTACCTCACATATCCGATGATCCAAGCGGCCATGTCGCGTTGGGATCCGGAGCATCCCATCCACCAAGTGACGATGCTGTTGAACTCTCCCGTGTTCGTCTCGATGGCGCGCGAGATCATTGGCTGTCCTGGCGTCACCAAGCTGGACGCGCAGGCCAGCAATTACCGGCCCGGCAACTTCCTCACGCGCCACGTCGATGACGGCCAAAAGCGCGAACGCCGCGCCGCCTACACGATCGGCTTTTCGCGCAAATGGGAGCCCGACTGGGGTGGGCTGTTGATGTTCGTCGACGAGAACAAGGACATTTCGCGCGCCTACTTGCCGCGCTTCAACACACTCACCGTTTTCGATGGCTTGCGCCTCCACAGCGTGTCCGCCATCTCGGCGTTCGCTCCGGTTCCGCGTCTGTCGATCGTGGGCTGGTTCCGCGATGACGCTCCGGCGTATTTCACGGCCTGAACACCGGCCTGTAACCAGCGTCACGAGAGTTCGCTACCGCGTTGGCCACATGCGCGTTCAGGTGGTGACGCATGAAAGCTCAAAAATACTTCTTCAGCCTGGTGATTGTAACGGTGGTGTATTTCACCATCGCCATGCTGCTTTCGCCGGGCGCCCCACTCGTCGCCTGAAACGGGTTGATCCCAATCGGTAAATGACGCACCCATCCCGTACCAACGGGATGGGTTTGCTATGAAGAAATCAGCCGTCTTAGCTTTCGCACTAGCGCTTGCGGCGCCAACGCTCGCTTTCTCGCAAGCTCCAACCCGCGCCGAACTCGCGCGCGTCGATCGAATCTTGCGCAACACGCCGCTGATCGATGGTCACAACGATCTCGCCGAGCAGATCCACGACAATTACGGCGGCGATCAATCGCGCGTCGATCTCACCGCGGATACGCGCGCTCTATCGACGCCGCTGCACACCGATATCCCGCGTCTGCGCCAAGGCCGCCTCGGCGCGCAATTCTGGTCGGTCTATGTGCCGGCCGAACTGCAGGGCGCCGCATCGGCGGAAGCCGTACACGTGCAGATCGACACCGTGCGGCAAATCGTGCAGCGCTACCCGCGCGTCTTCGAACTCGCGCGAACGGCTGACGATATCGTCCGCATCCACCGCGCTGGCCGCATCGCGTCGATGTTCGGCATGGAGGGCGGCGAGGCGATCAACAACAACCTCGCTATCCTCCGCGATTTCCGCGCCGAAGGCGTCCTCTACATGACGCTGTGCCACTCGAAGACGACGTCCTGGGTCGATAGCGCCACCGACGCGCCCGTGCATGGCGGTCTCTCGCCCTTCGGCGAAGACGTCGTGCGCGAGATGAACCGCATCGGCATGCTGGTTGATCTCAGCCACGTTTCCGCCGACGCCATGCGCGACGCGCTACGGGTCAGCGCTGCACCCGTGATCTTCTCGCATTCATCCGCCTTCGCCATCACGCCACACCCGCGCAACGTACCCGACGACGTGCTGCGCCTCGTTCATCAGAACGGCGGCGTGGTGATGGTGAATTTCTATCCCGCCTTCACGGCAAACGAAGTCTGGCAATGGGGCGCGCGCCGCTTGGCGGAAGAGGCGCGCCTGAAAGCGCTGAACCCCGGCGATCCCACAGCGGTGACTGAAGGCCTGGCGGCCTGGGTCGCGGCGAACCCGCGGCCGGAAATCGGCGTTGGCGTCATCGCCGATCACGTCGAGCACATCGCCGAGGTAGCCGGCCACGACAATGTCGGCATCGGCTCGGATTTCGATGGCGTTCCGTTTCTGCCGCAGGGCCTGGACGGCGTCGAAGATTACCCTGCGCTGTTTGTCGAACTGATGCGGCGTGGGTGGAGTGACACCGACTTGGCTAAGCTCGCCGGCGGCAATTTGCTGCGCGCGCTCCGCCAAGCCGAACGCGTCGCTGCGCGAAGCTAATAAAAACGGCCCCGGCTTACACCGGGGCCGCTTCAGTTTCAGCGTCTGCTAGTTTCAGAGATCCGGGCGGCCGACGCGGCGGCGCGGCGGCGTGCGGGCGCGGCGATCGTCCGGCGCCGGCGCTTCGCGGATTTCTGTTTCCGCGTAAAGCTGATCCAGCGCTTCGAACGTCAGCGTTGTCGTGTAGCTGCCGACCGCGGCAGGCGAACCTGCGGGCATGTCGGCGCGATGGCGCGCAGCAATGATATAGGTGCCTGGCCCATCGAACGTGAACGTCGCGTTGCCGGCGGCGTCGGTGACGACGTAGCGGTCGAGCTTTGTCTCCGCATCGCCCGCCGCGTAGATCACGACAGCGCTGTTGGCCATCGGCTGGCCGTCGAACAGCAATTGAACCTGGAAGCCTTGGCTCACCAGAACCTGGTTCGGGTGCGTCACCGGGTGAAGCGCTAGGCGGCCAATGTTCTGATCGACAGCGGTACGGTTCGCGGCGCCGCGCGTGACATACGTGTCGGCGACCGTGATTGTTTGCAGCGTGGTTGTTTGGGCGCCTTCAGCCGGCGTTTCGTTCGCGCCAAGCACCCGCCACGCGCCATTCTCGCCGACGAGGTTCGCAACTTGCCCGGCGACTTCGCCGGTCGAAATCCGATACGTGCCGCCGCGTGCGAGTTCGGCATGCAATTCGGTCGTGCCGCCGGCGGTCACTGCAATGCGATCGGCCGAGATGCGTTGGCCGTCGGGATTGAGAACGGTGAGGCTGTCGCCCAGCGCGATCGACGGCGTGAAGAATTGCGTCGCGTAAGAGCCTTCGATCTGAACTTCGGGTTCAACCACCCAGAACTCGTTCGGCTTCACGTACGAAGTGTAGGCAGCCGCCGGTGTCACGGCTGCCGCGAACAGCACAGCCGCCAAAACATGTCTCTTCATAAACTCTCACTCGCCTGCTCGGCGGGAACTCTCCCGCTGATCCCTCGCAGCTAAATCACACGAGCCGGCGTGGGTTTTCAAGCCTGTAACACGCCTGTGATTACTTGCGGCGGTTATCCAAGAACGCCAGCAACCCGAAAAAGCTGACCACCGTAAACCACAGATAGAGGACAAATCCTCCCACCCCCGCGATCGCCAACGGGATGATCCCGATGCCGAACCAAACGGTGGCAAGGCCGATGATCGCAAGAACGCCGAACCCGATGGTCCACCAGAAGGCTTGGAACCAAATCCTGACTTGGTAGTCCAAATGCGACCGCGCCAGCGGCCCTGCGCCGTCGCGCGCCGCCAGCGCTACGATAACCCCCAGCAACGCAAAGATCGCCGCGCTCGGTATCGAGAGCAGATAAAGCACGTAAACCAAGAATACCGAGGTGCGGCCCGGCTCTGCCTGGGGAAGGGGTGTTGTGCTCATCGCGCGTTCACCTTGCTTAGGCTTTGGGCTTCTTCGCTAGCGGGTGCTTGGTCTCGACAATTGTCTTCAACCGCCCCTCGGCGACATGCGTGTAAATCTGCGTCGTGGCAATATCGGCGTGGCCGAGAAGCGTCTGCACCGTACGTAAGTCCGCGCCGCCTTCAACCAAATGCGTCGCAAATGCGTGCCGCAGCACGTGCGGCGAGACCCGGGCCGGGCTGATGCCGGCCTTCACGGCGGCTGTCTCCAAAATCTGCGCCACGCGCCGGCGTGTCAGCTTACCATCGGCTGCGCTTGTCGAAGGGAACAACCAGCGCTGCGCTTTCTCACGCTGCGCCTCTGCCTTCGGCAGCAACGTCTCACGCGTCTCTACGTGCGCGGCCAGCGCCGCCAGCGCCGGCCCGCCCAGCGCAACAAGCCTTTCCTTGCCGCCTTTGCCTTCAATGATCATGTGATCCTGGCCGGCCCGCGGCGCCGCCCGCATCGGCAGCGACACCAGTTCGCTCACGCGCAGCCCCGCGCCGTAGAGCAATTCGATCAAGGCTCGGTCACGCGCGGTCTCCGCGGCGCCGATCAGCGCCTCGACCTCTTCCACCGAGAGCGTCTTCGGCAAAGAGCGCGCCCGCTTCGGCGGATCGAGCCGCGAGGTCGGGTCGTCGCCGCGAATGTTGTCCTGCAGCAAGAAGCGATAGAATTGCTTCAGGGCCGAGATGCGTCGCCGCGCCGTCGCCGGCGCGAGGCCGCGCTGCGTCAGGCCCGCGACATAAGCCTCGATCGCTTCCGGCGGCGCGCCGCGCAATCCAGCCCGCACATGTTCACGCGCATCGTCCAGATCGCGCGCGTACGCATCCAGCGTATTCGCCCGCGCCCCGCGCTCGGCGGAGAGCATCTCCAAGAAGGACTCGATCAGGGCTGAGTCGGACACGGGCCAACACTACTCGCTAAAGTATGTGGCGACATCTCGCGCTGCGTGGGGAATGCCGAGAATGTACAACGTTTCTGTGTCGAGCGTGTAAAAGATGATGTGAGCGCCTTGCCGAAAGCTGCGATACCCAGGCGCAACATCGTCACGCGCTCGGCCAAGCAACGGGTTCTCCGCCAGCCACGCGCAACGGTTTTTGATTTCCTGGAGATATGTCTCCGTCTGCGTTTCGCCCCACGTCGCAAGCGAGAATTCGGCGATAGCATCGATGTCACGCAGCGCACGCGGCGTCAGCGTGAATGTCTTCACTGGGCGCCGCGCGCCTTGGCGCGGGCAATGATGTCGTCGATGTCGAAATCGGCGGTCTCACCGCGTTTGGCTTGCTCGGCGCCTTCCGCCAGATGCCGGCGCAGCGCCTCAAGCTTTTCGCTGCGCGTTTCGAGTTCGCGCAGTGCGGCGCGCACCACTTCACTTGCCGAACCATAGCGGCCGCTCGCCACTTCGTTCCTGATGAACGTTTCCCAGTGTTCGCCAAGGGTGAGTGATGTTGAAGCCATTGCAGTCCAATATTCAAAATGAATATCGCATGACTTGTCTCAACCTTCAAGTTTTTTGCGCACTCAGCGCTTCGGTTGAACGCCATTTAACGCCGCCGCGCGCTGGAAACACTGAATGCAGATCGCGCGGCTGACGCTCGCCACGACCTGCGCCCAGGTTTGTTCATCCATGGCGTTGCAGGCGTCGCAGAACGCTTGGAAATTCTGGCTCTCATCGATGTGCCAGTGAAAGCCGCGCGGAACGCTATCCTTCAGGGATTGTTCGACGTGCACGCAAACGTACGTCGCTTCACCCGATCCATGTTGAGCGCACGGGATGCGGTCGGGCATGTGTTAGCTCGGCGCTCCGGCCAAGATTGCCTCGGCCGCAATCCGGCGTGCTTCGTCTTCCAGGCGCAACCCACGCAGCGCGCGGATGATGCGCTCTACCGATTCCGCATCGAGTCGCGCCGGGCCGCCTTCGCCGATCGCCGCCACCGCGAGCAATGCGCCTTCACCGATCGCGCCGCGTTCGACTGCTGACGCCAGCGCCAACATCGCGCCGCTCTCGGCGCGCGCGCCGCCTTGTGGCGGGTTGGCGAGCAGGAAGGTTTGCGTGCCGCCTTCAAGCGGCGCGCCGAGCGCCGCAAGAATGGCGACATCACGCGCTGCTGCGCGCGCTTGCTGCGCCGTGGCGCGGTCTATGCGCCGTTGCATCGCCATTGCGCCTTGCTCGTTGCGCGCGCCTGTCAACGCCACCAAAGCTGCGTCCAGCGGCGCCAGCGCCGCTTCGTCGCCGCCGGCTTGGCGAGCGCTCGCCACCAAGCGTTGCCCCAACTGCGCGTCGCCCGCCGCCAAGGCGGCGCGTGCGAACGACACAGCCGCCGCCGCGTCCGGTGCGTTTTGCAGCGCCGCGATGTCGGTTCTGAAGAACCGCGCCGCCGCCGCGAAATCCGCGTAGGCCGTGGCTTGGCGCAGCACGCCCGCGATCGCCGTTGCCGCTTCCATCGAACCGGGCGCCGCCGTGACCTGGCGCAGCGCCACAACGATCGGCGGCAGCGCTTGCGTAATTTCAGCGGGCGTCGCCGCCAAAATTGTCCGCGCCTCTTGCGCGCTGATCACGCCGCGCCGGAAGGCGAGGGCGGCTGCTTGCGCGCGCTGCGGCTGCGGCGCCTGTTCATTGCGCGCCAGCGCCACCAGCGCCAGCGTCGAAGCATTCGCCAACGGGTTCGGCCCCGGCCGCAATCCGCCCGCGATCGAAAGCTGCACGGCGAGCGAATTGTCATAACGCGCTGTCGGCGGTCGCGCGCCCGGCGCGCCGCCTGCCGCCGCGATTGCTCCAGTGTACCAAGCGTCCGCCGCGTTCTGTGTGCGCGCCAATTCAAGCGCCAAGTCCGCCGCCGCACGGTCGCCGCTCACCGCCGCGCAATACGCGCGGAGCCGCAGCAGGAACGGCGGGACCTGTTCGCCGACCGAGGCATTGCGCCCTCGATTGCACGCCTGCGCGCGTTGGCCGCGCGCCAGCTCCGCTTGGGCCGCGTATTGCGCGATCGCGACATCGGTTGACGCTGAACCAGCGCCCGAGGCCATCGTCGCCAATTCATCCGCCGCACCCATCTTGCCGAGCGCCTCGAAGCGTTCGCGCGCGGCTGCATCCGCGTCGCCGCCGCGCGGCGGCGCTGCGCCAGACAGCAAAACGCGGCGCGCCAACGCCAACGTCGCCGGCGAGTCATACACGGCCGGCAGGCGATCAAACGCCAGCGCCAGGAAGGCCGGATCGGATCGCGCCCAGATATCGTCCGCCAGCGCGCCGTTCGCGCGCGACAGCGCGCCAACCGTCCACGCATTCAGCTCTCCGATCTGCTCTACCTGCATCGGCGCGGGATCCTGGCCCGCTTGCGCATACGCACACACCGGGAGCAGCACGCCTGCGGTCAGCGCGAGCGCGAACGAGCGAGTAACCATGATTGTCATTCCTTGAAGGCGTCCTGCACTTCGACACTGATCTGCTGCGGCGCCGGGGCGAGGCGATCGGATTGGCCGATGAAGAACACGAAAAGTCCGATCACCACGGCTGCGCTGACGCCAATCAGAGCAGGGCGCACCCATACCGGGGCGCGTTTGGCGAAAGAAGAGCGCCTGCGTCTGCGTCTATACATCGCCTAGTTTGGCCCCTGCCGTTGCGAGCGGACAAGAATGCCCCCAAAATGTGGCGAAGTTCTAGCCCGGTCCGCGCTTAACCTTGTTCGGACCTTCTGAGGTGATTCGTGGTTCCGCCGGAAAGCAGTGATGTCGGTGAGCGCTCAGATGCCGCTGCCGAACTGCGCCGGCAGGCGGAGGGCATCGCGCCGGGCCGCACCGTCGCGCTCGTCGGCCTCATGGGCGCCGGCAAGACCACGATCGGGCGGCGCCTGGCGCATGCTCTGGCGCTGCCGTTCGTGGACGCGGACGAGGCGATCGTTGCGGCCGCGGGCCGGTCCATCGAGGACATCTTCGCCGAGCGCGGCGAGTGCGAATTCCGCCGCGGCGAACGCCAAGTCATCGCCCGCTTGCTTGATGGCCCGCCCCACGTGCTCGCCACCGGCGGCGGCGCCTTCATCGATCCGCGCACGCGCGCGCTGATGAAAGAACGCGCCATCTCGATCTGGCTGAAAGCCCCGATCGACGTGCTGATGAAGCGTGTCTCCAAGCGCGATCATCGCCCGCTGCTGAAGGAAGCCGATCCGCGCGCGGTGATGCAGCGCCTGATGGATGAGCGCTACCCGATCTACGCCGAAGCCGATCTCACCATCGAAACCGGCGCCGGCCCCCACAACAGCGCCGTTGCGCACATCCTCACGGCGCTGCGAAAGCATCTGCAGGTGACGAAGTGAATTCTCTCCACCCATTCCCGGATGCGAGCCGAGCGAGCAGTCCGGGACCCATAAGCACGTTTGTCAGCAGCACGAGACTCCGGGCAGTTGGGGTTATGGGTCCCGGGCTCGATGCTGCGCATCGCCCCGGGAATGGGTGGCAGCTAGTCTTCGCGCCGATAGAGTCATGAACACCATCCACGTCAAACTCGACGCCCGCTCTTACGACGTTCACACCGGCGCCAACCTGCTCGCGCGCGCGGGCGAACTCATTGCGCCGTTTGCGCCGTCCAACCGCGTCTTCATCGTCACCGACGAAACCGTCGCGCGCCTGCATCGCCCCGCGCTGGCCGCATCGCTCGACGCCGCCGGTCTCAAAAACTGGACCATCACGCTGCCGCCCGGCGAAAGCGCCAAAAGCTTCACCGGCCTCGAAATGCTGACGCGCCATCTCTTGCAAGCGGGCGTCAGCCGCAAGGATATCGTCATCGCGCTCGGCGGCGGCGTCATCGGCGATCTTTCCGGCCTCGCCGCCGGCCTCGTCAAACGCGGCATCGATTTCGTGCAGATCCCGACGACATTGCTGGCGCAAGTCGATTCCAGCGTCGGCGGCAAAACCGCGATCGACACGCCAGAAGGAAAGAACCTGATCGGCCTCATCCATCAGCCAAAATTGGTGCTCGCCGATCTTGACGTGCTCGCCACGCTCGACGATCGCCAAATGCGGGCCGGCTACGCCGAGATCGTCAAGGCCGCGCTCATCGGCGACGCTGAGTTCTTCGACTGGTGCGAGGTTAACGGCGCCGCCATCCTCGCCGGCAAGCCAGAAGCGCTACAGCGCGCCATCGCCACCGCCATCAGTTTCAAAGCCCGCATCGTCGAAGCCGACGAGACCGAGCAGGGCGTGCGCGCGCTCCTCAATCTCGGCCACACCTTCGCCCACGCGCTCGAAGCGCATTCCGCTTACGACGGCACGCTTCTTCACGGCGAAGCCGTCGCCGCCGGCACGCACCTCGCGTTCCAGCTCTCGGCCCAACTCGGTCATTGCAGCGCCGACGATGCAGTGCGCGTCCGTCAACACCTTGAACGCGCCGGCTTCATCACCGATCTCCGCAAGCTTCCCGGCGGGCCGTACGACGCGCGCAAGCTCACCGCGCTGATGGCCGCCGACAAGAAGAACCAGGCCGGCTTGCTCACACTCATCCTCGCCCGCGGCATCGGCCGCGCCTTCATCGACCGCGACGCGCCCGCCGACGTCGTCCTCGAAATGCTGCAACAAGAAACCCAATAATGAATCCGTACTTGAGCCTCTTGGTGGCGTTCGTTCTGCTCGCCGCCAATGCGTTTTACGTCGCTGCCGAGTTTGCGTTGGTGAAGGCGCGCGCCTTTCGCATCGACACCTTCGCGGAGGAAAACAAATTCGGCGCGCTGCTGACGCAGAAGATCCTGCGCAACATAGAAGCGTATCTGGCCTGCTGCCAGCTTGGCATCACCATGGCGTCGCTCGGCCTCGGCTGGGTCGGCGAACCCACCGTCGCCGCTATCGTGACGCCGCTGCTGCAGCCGCTCGGCATCAGCGAGGAAGCGATCCATCTCGCCGCCTTCCTGATCGGCTTTCTCGTCTTCTCGTCGCTGCACATCGTCATCGGCGAGCAAGTCCCGAAAACCTTCGCCATTCGCAATCCCGAGCCGGTTTCGCTCTGGATCGCGTATCCTTTGCACTGGTCGTTCCTCTTATTTTATCCGCTGAATTGGCTCTTGAACGCCGCTTCCAAGAACGTTCTCAAACTTTTCGGCGTCAAGGAAGTCTCGCACCACGAAGTGCTGACCGGCGCCGAGATCGAAAGCATCGTCGATGTCTCGGCCGAGCAGGGTGCGCTCGATATTTCCACGCGTGACCGCGTCCGCGGTTCGCTCGATCTTTCCGAACTCACCGTCGCGGACGTCATGATCCACCGCAAGAACATCAAGGCGCTCGATATCGATCTGCCGCCGCGCGAAATCCTGGCGCAAGCGATGAGTTCGCCGCACACCCGCATGCCGCTCTATAAGGACGAGCCTGATAACATCGTCGGCATCCTGCACGCGCGCGATCTCTTGCGCGCCATTTCCGAGCATGGCCGCGACGGTTTCGACATTCAGGACGTGAAGCGCCCGCCCTGGTTCGCGCCGATGACGACAAGCGCCGAAGATCAGCTTGCCGAATTCCTGCGCCGGCGCGAACACTTCGCTCTGGTGGTGGATGAGTACGGCGCGCTCATGGGCCTCGTCACGCTCGAAGACATCTTGGAAGAAATCGTCGGCGACATCAAAGACGAGCACGACATCGCCGTCCAAGGCGTGCGCCAACAGCCCGACGGCAGCGTCAACGTCGATGGCAGCGTCCCCATCCGCGACCTAAACCGCGCCATGAACTGGGACCTGCCCGACGAAGAAGCCGTAACCATCGCCGGCCTCGTGATCCACGAAGCGCAGGCGATCCCAGAGCCAGGGCAAAGGTTCGCGTTTCACGGCTATCGCTTCCAGGTGCTGCGCAGACAGCGCAATCAACTCACGGCGCTCAGGGTTGAGCGCGAGATGGAAGAGGGGATGGAGGGGGGCTGACTCACCCCTCCCCCTTGTGGGGAGGGGCAGGGGTGGGGGTACGGGCGGCAGCCCATCAGAACTGAGCACAATTCGTATAGCTCCCCGCGCACCCACCAACGCGGAAGCTTTGGAACAGCACCGCCGTTACCCCCGCCCCCAACCCCGCCCCGCAAGGGGGCGGGGAGTTACACGGCCACAACCACCGGCGCCTCAGGCGGCTTTCTTCCGATCAACGCAAACGCCAGCGCGCCGACGCAGAACAACACCGCGCCGATGGTCAGCGCCAAATCGTACGACCCCGTCGCATCGTGAATCTTGCCGAACGACACCAGCGCAATCGCCGTCGACAATGCGCCCGCCATGGCGATGACGCCATAGATCGCGCCGTAGTGCCGGATGCCGAAACTGCGGCTGATGAAATAGGCGAAGAGATCGACCTCCGCGCCTTGCTGGGCGCCGATCATCGCCACCGCCAACGCCGCGAGTCCAAACGAAGGCTCGGGCGTCATCAATAGCACGATGCCAAAAGCCGGCACCGCAGTCGTAATCGCCCCGACCCAACGTGGCGAAAATCGATCGAGCGAAAAGCCTGTGATCAAACGCCCAACCAGCAACCCCGCCGCGTAGATCGACATCACAATCGCCACGTCGCCATCGCTCAGCCCGGCATCGCTCACCAGCGGCGCCAGCTGGCCAAGCACCCCGGAGCCAGGAATGTTGATGCACGCAATCGCCAGGATCAGCAGCCAAAACCGCCCGCGCTTCAGCGCTTCGCGCAGCGTTGTGTCCGGCACGTTTATCGGCGCGTGGCCGATATCGTCGCTCGCGCGCTCCGGCGCTTCCTTGGCTTTGCCGATCAGCGTCAGCGCCAACGGCATGCCGATGAGCGCCGTCAGCGCCGCCAGCGCGAAGAAGCCAGCGCGCCAGCCAAGCTCGGTGTTCACGTACATGAGCAAGGGCGGCGCGATCATCGCCGCGATCGAAGTTCCAGCCGTCGCGAGGCCGAGCGCCAAGCCGCGTTGGCGCGCGAACGATGCGATCACGGGCCGCGTGTAAACGATGGAGGCCGTGCCGCCGCCGAATATCCCGCCCGCGACCATCAGCGCGACATAGACCGGGTACGAGCCAGGCTGCAGCGCCGTCAGCGCATAAACCGAAGCAAGGCCGAGCGAACAGACGATCGCCACGCGGCGAAAGCCGATACGATCGAGATAGCGCCCGATGATTGGCAACGTCACGGCGCCCGCGGCGAACGAGATCATGCCGCCAACGCCGAGATCGCCGCGCGACCAGCCAAACTCGGCGCTGATCGGGCCGATGAAAATGCTGGCGACGTAAAGGTAAAGCGAAACGCCGGTGCCCATGCCGGCCGCGGCGCCAAGCGCGACGCGCCAGCCATTGCGCCATTCTGCGATGTCAGCTGCGCTCATCGCGCGTGGTTGATCGGCCATGGCGCTAGCACGCGGTCAAACGCGTGAGACGTCAAGGCTTCAGTTCATTGTTGACGAGCGTCACCGATGACAGGCGTCACTCAGGCCGCGGCGACACGCGCCGCATTCGGTTTGCGCGCCACGCCGCCCTCCAGCGCGAACACGTCGCAACCCTCCGGCAGTGTCTCGCCGGCGCCGAGCAGCAGCACGCCATTCGGCGTCAACGCATCGGCCGCGCGGCGCAGCACATCAACGCGCGTCTCTTGATCGAAAGAGGGCAGCACGTGAGCCAGCATGATGACATCGAACTGGCCGAGTTGGCCCGGATGCTTCATCAGATTGTGCGGCTCGAACTTCACGCCCGCGCGCAGTCGATCGGAAATACGCCAAAGGTCGCCGGCCTTTTCGAAATAGGCGATCAGTTTGCGAATAGGCAGCCCACGCTGAATTTCAAACTGCGTGTAAAGCCCGGCGCGCGCTTTATCGAGGAGGCGCTCGGAGAGGTCCGTCGCGACGATCTCGATCGCCGGGTTGAGCCCCTCATTGCGCATCTCATCAACGATCATCGCGATGGAATAGGCTTCCTGGCCGGTGGCGCATCCCGCCGACCAAATCCGCACCCGCTCATGCGCGCGGCGCTTCAAGGCGTCGGGCAGCAATGTCGTCCGCAGCTTCTCAAACTGCGACCTGTCGCGGAAAAAGCGCGTGTCGCTCTGAGCAAGATTGTCCGCGATCGCACTCCACAAGGCGCCGTCAGCGCGGATGCGCGCTGCGCCGATCAGTTCCGGCACGCTGGCAAACCCCTCGCGGCGCGCCAGCGGCTGTAGCCGGATCGCGATAGCGCCGGCCATGTCTTTGGTCAGCACCGCGCCCGAGCGCGTTTTCACTTCGCGGGCAATCAGCGCGATCTCGGCGTCGTTCAGCATCAGATGAGGCCCGCCTCGGCGAACTTGGAATGGAGGATGTCGCCGTCGAACGGCTTCATCATGTACTCATCAGCGCCGGCTTTCAGCGCTTCGGAGATGCGCTCGACGTCGTTCTCCGTCGTGCAAAACACCACCGTCGGCTTATCGCCGCCGGGCTCTTGGCGAAGCTGGCGCAGGAAATCGATGCCGCTCATCACCGGCATCGTCCAATCCAGGAGGATGGCGTCCGGCATGCGGCGGCGCACCGCCTGCAGCGCTTCAAGGCCATCAGCGGCCTCCTCGATCTCGAAGCGCATGTCTTCAAGAATGCGGCGCGCGACTTTGCGGATTACGCGGCTGTCGTCGACGACAAGGCAGCGTCTCATGTGGCGAACTCCGTCGGATTTCAGTCCGACAGTGGCCAGCCCCGGTTAGTGTGGAGTTAATTTGTGTTTACGGGGCCACCCGTCATTCCGGGGATCAGCGAAGTTGAGAACCCGGAATGACGAACTAGAGCTGGAACGAGGCCGAGCGCGCGATCAGCTCGATCTTGTTCTCGGTCTCGCCAGCCGTTTCGCGGGCCGAAAGCTCGACGCCGCCTTGGCGGGCGAGGAGGCCAGTCAGCGTCGGCTGGATGGTGTGGCCGGTCAGTTCGTCGCCTTCGCCCTTCAGCGCCGCGAACGTCGCGTCCTTCAGCTTGCCGCGCGGGCCGGTGGCGGTGACGATGACCTCGCCCGCGTCACCTTGTTTCGAGGCCGTAATTTCAACCTTGCCCCCGCGCGGAAGGCATTCGTTGGCGATCAGCAACAAATTGACGATCACCCGCACCGCCGGACGCGGCATCTTCACCGCCGGCGCCGACCACACGAGGTCGGCCTTCAGCACGCTATAGAGTTTGGTCGCGACCGGGTGGCCTTCTTCGAGTTCGCTGTCGCCCTCGGCCATCGCGCCGGCCATGGCGAAGCGGAAGAACTCAAGCTTCGCCCACGCTTTGCCGACGCCGTGATCCAGCAAATTCAGCGCGTCCGGATCGGCTTTTCCGTCGCCGTCCTTGATCATCTCCAGACCTTGGATGATCGCGCTCATCGGCTCGACCATGTCATGGCAGATGCGCGAGGCGACAAGCGCGGTCAGCTTCGTATTCTCGATCATTACGCGCTCCGAAGAAGAGAAGCGGTCAACATAAATGATTCGAGCGCTCGGGGAGGGGTTCAAAGCCGGCCTAAAGGGCGCCACATGGGAGCCTTCTCTTTGAAAAGGTTGCGCTGATGGCGGCTGAGGCTGTGGCGGACGGTGGATTAGGCCTCGAACACGCGGTGGCGCTGTTGGCGGCGGGCGTGGTCGCCGCGCCGATTTTCCTGCGCTTGGGGCTGGGCTCGGTGCTGGGTTACCTCGCGGCCGGATTGGCGATCGGCCCGTACGGGCTGCACGTGATCAACGATCCCGAGGCCATTCTTCACGTCGCCGAACTGGGCGTCGTCATGTTCCTGTTTCTCATCGGCCTCGAAATGCGGCCGGCGAAGCTTTGGGCGCTGCGGCGCGACATCTTCGGCCTCGGACTCGCGCACGTTTTGGCATGCGGCGCCATTTTGACAGCCATCGGCGTGTTGTGGGGCTTGAATTGGCAGGCCGCACTTGTTGCGGGCTTGGGATTTGCGCTGTCGTCGACGGCGGTGATCATGAAGATGCTCGAAGACGTGGGCGAGAGTTCAACGCCCGCGGGGCAGCGATCGGTCGCCATCCTGCTCTTTGAAGATCTTTCCATCGTGCCGCTGTT